>JAPLTJ010000111.1 GCA_026398175.1 Verrucomicrobiia bacterium
CACTTGCACTTCAAGCCATGCCACTGCTCGCTTTGGAGAGGGAGTGATTGTTTGTTGAGCGTCATAGAATTGTTGCGCCAAAGCAGCATGGCGATCACGAGCTCGCTCGTAAGCCTGTTTATATTTGCCCCCTTGGTAAGGTGCTAACTGATATTTTGCGAGCCACCTTTTCCAACCTTCATACTCTTCTGGAGGGCATTGTTGATACCATGCATGCGCATGCTCCCCCTGTTCTTGATCATAAATTTTTTCTACGCGATCGCGCTCTTCTTTTGCAGCTCTAACAGCTTCTTGCAGCTGCTCTAACTCTGTCACGGCAGAAGAGCTGGATGAGATTTGGCTGGAGGCATCTGCAGCCGGTAGCCCCCTGAGGAGTTTGATAACGAGTTGTTCAGATTGAGTGGCTTTGATTTTAGCCTCGTTATCTCTTCTTCTTTGTTCTCCATCATATTCTTCCCATTTTTTTGATGTGACAAAATTTTCCCTAGAGAGCCCTAATCCCACAAGTTCTTCGCGAAAATATGAAAAAGAGAAGCATCCTCGAGCCTTTTCAACTGCTGCCTGAAACTGACTATATTTTTCATGTTGTTCTTTAGGAAAAAGAAAACTCCTGCTTAACCCACCTAAATAGGCGGCGTTAGCTTGTTTCAATCGAATATAAGTTTGAAATTCACTGAGTTTGATTTTTGCCTTGCGAGCTATCTTATGTCGTTTTTCTCGCTCATTTAAATCGAAGATCGAAGCATTACTATGTGCCTCTTCTGCCACTCGTAATTCCTGAGCTGCTTCATTTTTATAATCAATCTCCTTTGCTAGCTGTGCCAGAGCGGCTGCGCGCTGATCTGCAAGGTAGCTGCGACTATCGTCCTGTCCCTCCACAATTCCATGTCCTGACCTCAAATCTCCACGTTGAGCAAGACTAGAACCATCTCCTTGTTGCTGATTTTCATGTTCATGATGAGTGTCGAGAGGGTTGGAATAATTGGGATCATTTGGATCTTGTCCTTTTTTTTCCTCACCAACACTAGGTCTCCTAAACATCATTAATGGAGAATTTATTAAGTTGTGCCAAGTATCAAAATCTTCTACTTGCTCAGGAGTCAGGCCAAGCAGTAAGTCGTTGTCATCAACTCCGGGAGCCATTTTATAATCAACGTGATCTCCAATTGAAACAGCAACAATTTGGCTTGCCATGTCATCGTTGTAGAATGCTCCAGCAGCACCGGAAGATTTTAAAAAGGCAACATACTCGCCGACCTTGATATCATGAGCCTCAGCGAGTTGAGCAGATGGAAGGTCATTCGACTGCCCAACAGCTTGCGCCAAGAGCGCCGCAGCACTTAACAAGCTTATCGTCCAAGAAAAGAGAGTTCGGTTTTTCATTGATAGAAAATAACAACTAGATTAAAGCTAAAAGGTTCACGAAAGGCAATGAAAAACAGCAAAGCTCTGGCAGAAATCAGCGCCGTCCAAGATAAAAAAATTGTCTCTGCCAACAGCACATTGACAGAGACTTTTTCGCGCTGAATTCAACAGAAAGCGACTATCAGTTTATGGTTCAGTGGCTGTAAAAAAATGAAGAGTGTCTCGCCTGCCCCTATTTTCCTTGATTAAGGAGTCTTTCAAAATAAGCAAGATGCGCTAGGTAGGATTGCTCCTCCCAAGAGCGCGGCCTGTTTTCATTTCCTATTTTGGCTTCTTCACTGGAAATTTTTTCTTCGCGAGTTGAAGATTGAGGACTACTTGGAGTTTTTGCTTGGCTCGTCGGATCGACAGGGCCCCTCTGGGACAATGGGTTGCCACGTAAAACTAATTCAGAAGAATTATCTTCGCTCTCACGGCGAGACGCTGCCTGATTATCCTTAGGCACTTTTTTTTTCTTTTCTTCACTTCCGCCAGAGCGAAACATCGCTAAGGGAGAAGCCTCATCCTCTTGGGCGGAATCATCTGTTGTTGTAGCAATGTCAAAAATATTGCCGCTTTCATCACCAAGATGATGCTTTGCCTCAGGATTGATAACGACCGCAGGTCCCGTCAAATCATAAGACCCAGTTTCGGTGCTCGCTTCTGCTGCTACTGTATTTTGAGGAGAGCCTTGCTCTATCCAATTGCAGTAGCGATATTCCTGCATGATATTGCAGCGAACCATCATCTGGTCTGCTGAGGCTCCATTAGCCAAAAAATAATAGCGAACGTTTGTCCGTTCTTGTGATTGGGTGATTTGAAACTCCATGCTCGAAGAGTAAAGTTCATGAGAATCCGAACGTGAGGCTGCTGCCTCAAGAAAAGTCATATATTGCCTGACCGTAACAGCAGCTGAAATAAGGACATGCGTCCCTGTGTCAGGCTGGGAACGAGCCGTAGCAAACGATAAAACAAGGAGCACGATGGAGAGGAAACAGGTCATGTTTTGTTAGAAAAAAATCCTGAAATAAAAGCCGTACTGTCCAAAATAAAATTTGCTGTCACTACTCATATTCCATTTTTGAAAAAACAGGAATATCTTATTTCAATATCGAGGGCAGGAGCATTTCACGTGTTTTGATACACAGGGGTCTATTAAAAAAGTTAGTACTTAAAAATAGCCTACGGCAAAACCATGTAGCGTGCCACGAGATTGAACTCACGGCGCTGTGCTGATAGAGGCAGGGAATGGGTA
>JAPLTJ010000017.1 GCA_026398175.1 Verrucomicrobiia bacterium
AACTTCCAGTAGAAATATGAACAATCCTAATTCAAAGAAAGCTTCCAACAAAAAAATTAAATTTTAAAACAATTTAAAAGGCGATAATTTACTATTTTTTAAGAAAAATAGGAAATTCGTGTTTTTCGGACAGGCCCTAATTAGGTCACAATGGAAGGAGCTGCAAATTATAATGCTGATAGTGATAGAGGTCCTCTCAGTAGTGGACAAGTGGAGGCGTCTTTAGGTGAGCGGCCAAAGTCTTCTGAAGCGGCAAAACATTCCATTTTTAATTTGTTTGGATTGTTTTCTGCGCATTCGGGTGAGCATGTTGAGCCTCGGGGGAAATGGACAATGCCAACAATGAAGAGTCTCTGGAATTATTTTTCTGGAACAACGGAAGGTGAGATTAAACCTTTTTCTGCAAATAATGAGAATGCAACTGCAATAGGTAGAGCTGCCTTAGGTACAAAAGAAACAGTCAATGCTTTTATTGAACAACGTACCAATGCTTGTATTGAAGAACACATCACTGTTCTAAAAAAGGATCCAGCGTACAATGAGAAGTCTAGAAGTGAGGTTGAAAAAGTAGCAAACAAGGAGAAGTCTAGGGATAAAGTTAGGGAAGAGGTAAAAAAGGAAGTTCATGACGCCATTCAGGTGCGAGTTGCTGCGTTAATCAACAATGAGGAGCCCGCTTTTTCCGGGAATATTTTTTGTGTTTTTGCTCCAAAGCGCTATCAAGCTTTATTAGAAGACCGTGCGCTACTAAAGGTTGTTCGCGCTGTTCAAGATGCCACAAGTCGCGCCTCCGCAACGACACAATCAGTGATTGATGGTTTTGCCGCAAAACGAGTGCAGCTGAAGGAGCAGAGTGAAAACACGAGCCTCATACCAATTGAATTTAGTCAAATGAAAAACGACGTCGAAGTGGAGGTTAATGCTCTTGTTAAAGCAATAGCAGACAAAAAGGAAACGCAAGTAGAGGGATCGACTGATTCTTCTAATGATATTTTGCCTTCCGTAGAAAGAATCCAAGAAGAAGATTCTATTTTAGCAAAACAAGTTGTTCCCGTTCTTCAGCTGGAGATGAAAGCCATGACAAGAATAGCAACATTAAAAGAACTAGAAAAAAGTTTAGAAACAATGGTCGACGATCTTTCAGCTGGTCTACCAGAAACGATAGAGGACCCATCTTATATGGAATATACTCGAGTAAAAACCAAGAGAGATGAGGCAATGGAAGGTATGCAGGTAGCCTTAGGGCGCGCAAATGCTATAGAAAATAGAAACAAGACACTTGCAGACGTCATCCAAAAATTTACGCTAGCTGCTTCTGATCCCGTTAGTCTTTTAATAGAAAAATTAAAAACAGCGAAAGGAGGAGCAAGTATAATAGATGAAGCTGCCTATAATGACTTGTTAGCACATATTAAAACACTAAGTGATCAGCGGCTAGGCAATCGAAAAGTCAACTCTACTGATTCTCTTGAGCGGTTACAAAATCAAGGTGAACTTTATCTTTATACTGAACTTAGATTGCAAGAAATATTAAGTCGGATACGAAATATTCAAGCGCTAGAAATAGTTTTGCCTGCTGATGCTCAAGCTATTTCAGCCTCCATGAGCAGTGTGGAGAGTCAAAAAAGAGACTTGGGTGAAAAGCGGAATGCTTTTAGCACTAAGAAAAGGTTGGTTGCCCAGAAACAGGCAGAGCTAACATTATCTTTTGAAAAAGAGAGGCATGTGCTCATGGAGACGGTGAGGGAAATAAATTTTTTTTATAGGCAATTAAACGGAGTTCCTACATATACTGCCGAAATGACATCTATCAAAAATCGTTTTGATCAAAAGGAAGAGGAGATTAAGGGACTTCTTGGAACAGCTAGCGCTCAAGAAAGCGATGGCAACAAGGTACAAGTTAATCCGGAGGCTGCTATAGAGGCTAAGTTCAAAGCACTCAGTGCAAGGTGTGAGGCTAATCTAAGCTGGTTGTCGAGCAGGCAACGTAATTTGACAAGGTCGAGCGGAACAAGTCCTGAGAGTAGGGAGGAGTTATCACCGAAAGATCAAACGACACTTGAACATCTGCTGGTATATGCTCGTCGATTGGAGGTATTAAGCGGACAGCAAGAGATAAAAAGACAAGAGGCACAGAACGTCGCGCAGCAGCAACAAGCGCAAGCGAACCGAGCAAGGGAACTGGCAAAGCAGGGGGAAGCAGAGACAAAAGTAGAAGAGCCGATTATCAGCACTATTCTTAGTAGTGATGCACTTCCTGTTGTAGCTGAGATAGAGGTACCCTCTGCTAATCTATCTGCAAATTTAGAATCGGTTTTAACACAACCAACAAAAAGACTGATTCCAAAAAGTGTTACAAAATATACCAAAGTATTCACTAAGCCGATGACAAGCTTCTTTAAAACTAAGACGTCTTCAAAAACAGAAACACCAAGTGATATTGAAGTTAAATATTCTTGGGGTTCTAAGATTGACTAAATAAAAATCATGGAATAGCGCATCTCTTCGATTTGGACTCCTGAAATTTCTTGATGACGAGAAGCCTCATCAGGATGCCAACCTGCTTGCCGATAGAAACGAATGGCTCTTTCATTTTTTGAAAGAACCCACAAAATGGCTTCTTGATGACCGTCTTTTTTTAATGCAGCTTCGCTTGCTGCCAAAAGTTGTTGGCCTAATCCCTGTTGCCAACAATGCGGTGCAACATAGATGGCATAGATTTCACCTGGGCCTGATATTTCAGAAGAATCTCGAGAGTGTCCAAAAGATGAAAAACCGAGAACTTTATTTTTGATTTCAACCACAAAAGTTTTTTGATCACCTTGAGGAGCATCAAGTCTTTTTTGCCAGAGCTGTTGACGTTCAGGAATGTTCAGGTTATCGAGGTGATTTTGAGGAATGAGCCCGCGATAGGCCTTCTGCCAGCCTTCCACGTGGATAGAGGCTATGGCTGCTGCATCGTTTGGGGATGCCAGTCTAATTTGTAGTTGAGAAGACATCTAAGAAATAAAATAAACATGCCATGCTAAGCACAACTTTTTAAAAAAGCTCACGCGATAGCGCTGATGGAAAACATCGTAGCGATCATGTTGCATTTTTTCCAAAAGAGTTCGGTAGATCGCTTCCATCAGGCGCGCGGGGCGCATGAGATGGCGTTCGCGAGATGGCATCTTTTTCCAAGCAAGATCTGCTTTTGCAAAATAGGAGAGGGCGCGTTCTGCTTGATGGTGGAAGAGATGTGTGGCTTGAGGTGAGGGAACCCCTCGAAGGATTTCTTCTGCCGTGACGTTGAAGCGAGCGAGATCTTCGAGTGGAATGTAAATTCTGTTTTGAGCAGCATCTTCAGCCACATCGCGGAGGATATTGGTGAGTTGAAGAGCCAGTCCCAAATTTTCTGCATAGTTTGGAGAGCTCGTCCCGTCGGCTCCGAAGAGCTGTGCGCTCACAAGTCCAACAGCAGAAGCAACGCACCACGCATAGAGGCGTAATTCTTCAAACGTGGCATAACGATTGATGGTCAGATCCATTTGCATGCCGCGGATGATTTCATCCAGAAGTTCTCGATCGAGTTGATAGCGTTGAATAATTTCTTCAAGGGACTCAAGAGAAGTTTTTAAAAATTTTTCTTTTTCAGATTGTGTTAACGAAGAGTGATCAACGCATTCATCAATACTGTGACAAAATTCATAAAAGCGAAGCGCATCCTTGCGACGAGCTCGTGGCAAGAGGTAGAGAGCGATGGCTAAATTAGACTTTAATATGGCACCTTGGGGGTGATTGCTTGGTCTTATTTTAAAAGAAATCATAAAACTGTACTGACAAAGTAACGAGTAACGGGTAACGAGTAACGGGTATTTTTACGATCGAAATCAATTGCTATCTTTGAGGACTGAGGCTAACAAGATGTGCCTTTAAGGAACAATTTCACAGAAAAATTCTTTAACTCGTTACCCGTTACTTATCTTCCCTATGACTTTACCTAATCAAATTACCATCGGGCGAATTCTCCTCATTCCGATTTTTGTTTTGCTTGCTGTTTACTATGGCCACACCGTGGCGGCTGGAACTCCCGATGAACACTTGCGTCTCGGAGCCATCATTGTTTTTGTTATGGCAGCTGTGAGTGATGGCATTGATGGCTGGTTGGCACGTTCTTACGGTTTAAAATCAAAGTTGGGTACGATGCTTGATCCTATTGCTGACAAGGGATTGATGTTAACGGCGATCATCACGTTGAGTGTGAGTAATTGGGATCGATCCTTGCCATTTTGGTTTCCCGTAATTGTGATCACGCGTGATATTATTATCGTGGTCGGCTGGATGGTGCTCCATTTTTTAAATGATTATGTCGAGGTTCGCCCTAGTATTCTTGGCAAGATCACCACTTTTTTTCAAATGCTGACGATCGCCACCGTGTTATTACAGTGGACTCATTACGGCATTGTTGTTATCATCGCAGGGGTCATGACTTTTTTAAGTGGTATCGGCTATATTCTCGATGGGATTTATCTTCTTCGTGCTAGTGGAGATTATGAATCGCAGTCATAAAGATTTTTCATCATGCGTGAGGTTTTAATATCAAAACGTTTTTTAACCTCGAGTGCTATTTTTGTTCTTCTCTTGGTTGCTTTTCTTGCAATGGTCTATCCCGTTCGCTGCATTCCGTGGAACGTGATGATCTCTGGTCCTAATGAAGGTTGGAATGCTTATTTTCAACAAGCTGCTATTAAAGGAGGGGCGCTCTATCCTGATCGAAGTCAGCTTATCACTAATAACTATCCGCCTTTTTCTTTTTATGCTGTTGGATTAGTTGGAAGGGTGCTAGGAGATTCGATCTTAGCTGGTCGGTGGATTGCTTTTTTCTCATTGCTTTTTATAGCGCTTTTTATTTTTAAAATTATTCGAGAATTAGGGGGTGAGCGATCTTCTGGGATCGTGGGAGCCTCTTTTTTTATAGCAACTATGGGCCTCTTTTTTGAGCGCTATGTAGCGATGAATGATCCGCAATTATTGGCACAAGCTATCATGAGTGGAGCCTTTTTTTTATTTTTAAAAGCTGTTAAGCAGAGGAAAGAATGTTTTTTCCCCATAGCTATGATGGTGTTCGCTGGTTTTTTTAAGCAAAACATCATTATGTTTCCAGTATCTGCTCTTTTGTGGTTATTAGTCAGAAAAGAGCAAAGCAATTTTTGGAAATGTTTAGCCTATTCTATTGTTTTAATAAGTGGTGGATTTGTGCTCTGTTATGTATGTTATGGCTCTGCTTTTTTCTTTAATTTCCTTGCGCCGCGTCGCTTTTTTAGTGCTCAGGAAATAGCTGCGTTGCTCGATTTACAGTGCGTTTTTCTTGCTGCAGTCATTAGTTTTCCTATTTTATGGAAGTACCGTTGTGAAAGTCATGTTGTTCTGATTTTGATATTACTTGCTGTTGGGTTAGGAGCACATTTTTTACAACGCATTGGAAGCGGGGTCGATTCGAACTCTCAATTTTGTTTTAATATTGCTATGGCTCTAGCCGTAGGAATGACTTTTCATCTGCTTGCACTTTTCTCAGTAAAAGAATTTTTGCAAACTTTGTTCGTCATATTGCTGTTAGTTCCATTGTTGCTAGCGCCTGGAATGAGGCTTGTTAAAGAGGGACTTTCATCCCATTTTAATGATGAAGTACGTTGGAGAGAAACATGCATGCTTGAAAACATTAAAAAAGTTCAAGCTGTTCCTGGCGATGTATTGGCTGAACCTTATATTCTCCATTATGCAGGGAAACCTTTGATTATTGATGGATTTAATCTTGAAGAGCGCATCAAGGCAGGTACTGTTTCTCCAACGATTCTTCTTAATCGTATCAAACAACATCAATTAACTAAGGTAAATACTGATTCCAATGCTACATGGCCGTACGATGATTTTAATTTTTTAAAATTAAAGTCTCGCTTCCAACAGTGGCCGAATGCAGTTGACCGTGTTCCCTAAAAATAAATTTTATGCATCGTGTAGCTATTGTTGGCCGACCTAATGTCGGGAAATCTTCCATTTTTAATCGTCTGCTTGGGCGCCGGCTAGCCATTGTGCACGATCAAGCAGGTGTGACGAGGGACAGACTGGCAGCAACATGCCAGCAAGGAAACATTCCTTTTGAAATTATCGACACTGGTGGTATTGGCGACAGTCCTGATCCAGATTTTGCCGAGGCAACACACCTAGCGGCAGCAGCAGCAATCAAGTCTGCTGATCTACTCTTGTTTATTGTTGATGGACAATCAGGGATGACACCACTCGATCAAGAACTAGCAGAGCAACTGCGCCGTAGTGGGCGACCGCTTTTTTTAGTTGTGAATAAAATTGATGAACAAAAACACATCTCCTTCTTGGATGATTTTTATCAGTTTGGTTTTACCGCCGTGATGGGAATGAGCGCTGCTCATGGTCGCGGGATGCAAGATCTTTTAAAAGCGATCGAAGTGCAGCTTGGTGAAACAAAAGAGAAAGAGAAGGAGAAGGAGGAAGCCCTCGAAACAATCATTCCAAAATTGGCCATTGTGGGTCGACCTAATGTCGGCAAATCATCACTTCTTAATAAACTTCTCGGAGAAGAGCGAAGCATTGTGAGTGATATCTCTGGCACAACACGTGATGCGCTCGATGTGAAGTGTGATTTGCAAGGAACTCCTTATATTCTTGTCGATACGGCAGGATTGCGACATCGGTCGCGTCCCGATACTTCCGTGGAAATTTTCAGTGCAATGCGTTCGGAAGAGGCTCTGCGTCGAGCGGACGTAGGTGTTTTAGTCTTGGATGCTACCGCTGGAGTGACGACTCAAGACAAAAGAATTGCTGGGCTCTTGCAAGAATCGATGAAGCCATGCCTGATCATCCTCAACAAATGGGATCTCATGCAAAAAGAGGATGGAGGACGTATGGCGCAGGGAGAGGAAGCGCAGAAGATTCGCAACGAACTTTTCTTTTTTGATTTTGCACCGATTATTTGTCTTTCAGCCAAGACGGGGCAAGATGTCAAGCGACTGGCAGCGGCTTTGGAAGAGGTGAGGCAGGCAGCTGAAGTTAAAATTGGAACAGGAGAATTAAATCGATTTTTCAAACAAGTTTGGGAAAGTCAGCCGCCTCCTTCAAAAGGTGGAAGACGTTTTAAGCTCCTCTACGCAACACAGGTTATACCTGAAGTAAAACGACCTTTTCACCCGCCAGAGTTTTTACTTTTTGTGAACAATGCTGATTTAATGACGGACGCCTATTACAAACACCTTCTCCATACACTCCGTGAAGAATGGCCTTTTGCTGGCCTTCCTATCAGGTTGCGCCTGCAGGGACGTCTCTCGCGAGAGGAACAAGATCGACGTAGTGGTTTTGATGGAAGTACTCCAATGAAAAAAGAGCAAGCGCTGAAGAAGAATGCGAAGGGGAACAGACTAGGGGGCTAGCGAATTTCCAACGCACTAGCTAACCGTTGTGCATTTTAATAGCAAAGCGAAGTTATAAATTTTTTAATGCAGTAGAGGAGTTGACAGAAGAAAGATGTTATCTAGAATGACCGCTGCTATGGAAATACTCCCACGTCCCATTTCTCCTACCGAAGCTGAAATCAAAACAGAAGAGCAACAAATTCGTTGTCTTCTTTTTGGAATGCCTCGTCTCTTTGTTTTTTCTTTGATGATGCTTGTCATCATTACAGCCGTTGCGGTGGCTTATAATTTTAATGTGATGCAGTGGTTAGAATAAAGTTTGCTTTGCATGAAAAAGCTAAGCTGTTTATTAGCGCTACTGTTAGTTGCTAGAACAGTTGTTGGAAAAGCAACAGAACAAGAAGGGAAGTTTCTTTACGAAATGTGCGGTGCTTCTGTCATGGGCTTGATGCGCTCGGTACTGGCGCGCTGGCTCATAAGAGCACGCCGCCAGCAAATGATTTTACTTCGGCTGCATTTCAAAAACAATTGGCAGAAAATCCAGGCGTCATTGTTTCATCAGTAGTCTTGATGCCCAATGAAACATTGATTCCTGACACGTTAAAAAAAAATGGAGTCACTCTTCCAGAAAAAGATTGGAGAGCGAGTGAGTTGAGGGCATTGAATAAATATTTGATGGAGCTGATCAAGAAAGAGGCGCGTTAAACTTTTTTTATCCCTTCCATCGCTTCCATCCCTGTGAATTTCCTCTCTACGGATTTAGTCGCTCCATCTTCCAAGAAGCATTTTCTTTTTTCATATAACGAAAGCGATCGTGTAGTCGATTGTTACGACCTTGCCAGAACTCGATGGAATAAGGTTCTACGAGGTATCCATTCCAAAAATCAGGCGTAGGAACGATCTTGTTTTCAAAGCGTGTTTCTATTTTTTTAAAACATTCTTCCAATTCCTCTCGGCTGGCGAGGGGAGTGCTCTGGTGGGAAGCCCAGGCTGCTAGCTGGCTTTGACGAGGACGGGATTGAAAATATTTTTCCGTCTCGATGCGAGGAAGTACGATGACCGTTCCGTTGATGTGAACTTGACGCTCGAGAGCATGCCAATAAAAAAGCAAGGCGACACGAGGATTCTCAGCGATCTGTTTTCCTTTAGTGCTAGTGCTATTGGTAAAAAAACGAAAACCAGCTTGATCGTATCCTTTGAGCAAAACCGTACGTGATGTAATTTGGAGGTCGTGACTTGTTGTCGAAAGAACCATTGTGTTGGCCTCAATGACGCCTTGGCAAATAAATGCCTCTTGAAACCAAACATGAAATTGTTGTAGTGGATCGTCCTGTAAGGCACTTTTTTCAAGGATTCCACGGCAGTAGTCACGTCGCATATCAGCTGGAGAGAGGCTGGAGGCTGGAGGCTGGAGGCTAGAGGTTAGGGAAAAGTTCGATGACATATGGTATTACGTTGCGACAGTGAAAGCAAAAAAGTTGAAGCTGAAGTTTAAGTTGCTTCTTGTTTTCGGCAAAACAAAATTTAAAAAAAACAATTTTCACTAAAAATTGCCTTTGACATGCTGCCCTCTCTCGTTAATCATGATAGCCCGCTTTCTTGACAAAACAAGCAGGCCCATGTAGCTCAGTTGGCAGAGCACGTCCTTGGTAAGGACGAGGTCACCGGTTCAATCCCGGTCATGGGCTCCAGAAGGACATCTCGCAATCATCAATAACTACTAGAACACAAATACTACAATGGCTAAGGACTCATTCAAACGCAACAAGCCGCACGTTAACGTCGGCACTATTGGTCACGTCGATCACGGCAAGACTACACTTACTGCTGCTATCACTACGGTGCTTGCAAAAACTGGTAAGGCTCAAGCGCGAGCTTACGACCAGATTGATGCTGCTCCTGAAGAAAAAGCGCGCGGTATTACCATCTCTACGGCCCACGTTGAGTACGAAAGTGATGCACGTCACTATGCTCACGTTGACTGCCCAGGACATGCTGACTATGTCAAAAACATGATCACTGGTGCTGCTCAAATGGACGGCGCTATTCTTGTTGTTAGTGCTGCTGATGGTCCGATGCCTCAAACTCGTGAACATATTCTCTTGGCTCGTCAGGTTGGCGTTCCTACGATGGTTGTTTTCATGAACAAAGTTGATCTTGTTGATGATCCAGAACTTCTCGACCTTGTTGAGATGGAAATTCGTGATCTTCTTTCTTCCTACAACTTCCCAGGTGATGAAATTCCTATCGTTAGAGGAAGTGCTCGCAAAGCGCTTGACGGTGATCCAGAAGCTGAAAAGCAAATTCTTGCACTCATTGAAGCCGTGGATCAATATATTCCACTGCCAGAGCGTCCAAAAGATCAGCCATTCCTTCTTCCAGTAGAAGACGTCTTCAATATTGAAGGTCGCGGAACTGTTGCTACAGGCCGTGTAGAGCGTGGTATTCTCAAGAAAATGGAAGAAGTTGAGATCGTTGGTCTGAAAGATACTGTAAAGACAACGGTGACTGACATCGAAATGTTCCGTAAACTTCTTGATACAGCAGAAGCTGGTGACAACGTTGGTCTCCTCCTTCGTGGTGTTAAGAAAGAAGATATCGAGCGCGGTCAAGTTATTGCTAAAGTTGGTTCGATTAAGCCTCACAAAAAATTCAAGGCTGAAATCTACGTCCTTAGCAAAGATGAAGGTGGACGTCACACTCCTTTCTTCTCCAACTATCGTCCTCAATTCTATTTCCGTACAACCGACGTTACTGGTAGCGTTAAGCTCCCAGAAGGCGTTGAAATGGTCATGCCAGGAGATAACGTTTCTATCGAAGTAGAACTGATCACTCCAATTGCAATGGAAAAATCAATTGGCTTTTCTATCCGTGAAGGCGGTCGCACCGTTGGTGCTGGAAAAGTTGCTGAAATTCTTGACTAACGTCTAGAAAACAAAATTTGAGATGGGAGATAGAGCAATCCTCTTCTCCCATCTTCAATATTCGGCTATAAATTTTTTAATTTTGTTAATGATGTCGTGGTTTGCAACAGTAGCAATTTTTAGGTCAGTAGCTCAATTGGTAGAGTAGCGGTCTCCAAAACCGTTGGTTGTGGGTTCGAGTCCCTCCTGGCCTGCATTTAGATTTAATAAGAATTTTTCTTAAGGCAGATAACATTTATGTTTCAAAAAATAAGTAAATACATTAAAGAGGTTCAAATTGAGCTTCATAAGGCTCAATGGCCGTGGGATAAAGAAGAGCGTGGATTCAAACGCTACAAAGAATTGTGGAATTCTAGCTTGGTGGTCATTATTGCTATGCTCTTAATTGGTGGATATATTGCTTTTTTTGATTTTATTACGGTCAACGTAGTTGGTTTTCTGACACGCCCCTAAAGTCGCTATGCGACTTTGTTGGAGCGTTGAAAAGATACTATTTTTAGATCAACTTCTTGCATTCCTACCTTTCTTTCTATTACAGTATTCAACTCTAAGAATTAAGAACCTTTCCTCATTTCTGATATTGTATCACCATTTGTTAATGTTCCTTTCAACCCTTCAATCCTTCAACTTTTCAACTTCTTCTTCCTATGCCTCTCGCTCCTAAAGATCAATGGTTCGTCGTTCATGTCCTCTCCGGTTTCGAGCAGAAGGTGCATGATAACATCCTCAAGCGCGTTAAATCCGAAGAATTGGGGGATTGTATTTTTGAAGTCCTGATTCCTACCGAGCGCGTTCAAGAAATTAAACGGGGTAAAAAGACAGAGACCACGCGTAAATTTTTCCCAGGTTATATAATCATCAACATGCATCTTTTTGATGAGAATGATAAATTGGTTGACAAAACCTGGTACTTTATCAAGGAGACTAATAATGTGATCGGTTTTGCTGGAACAAAAGATCGTCCTGTTCCGATGCGTCCTAAAGAAGTTGCAGGTATGCTTGCTCAAATGAAAGAGCGCGAAGAGAATATTACGCAAAAAATTATTTTTGAAGTTGGAGACAAAGTTAAAGTCGCTGATGGTCCTTTTCAAAATCAACAAGGCATTGTTGAGGAAGTCGACCCTGAACGTGGTAAACTCCGTGTTTCTGTTAGCATCTTCGGTCGCGAGACGCCCGTAGAGCTGGAGTATTGGCAAGTGGAAAAAGCCTAAACCGTACTCCAAATTCTACTGCTGCGGCGAAGAGCTGCGTCGCGTCGGTGCTCGCGTCATCGAGTATTAGATATACACTCAGCCGCTGTGCGCCGCCGCTCCTTGCTCTTCATCCGCATCAGCGAATTTTGAGCACGGTTTTTAGATTGTTTTCACAGTTTCTTCATGGAGCAAATTTTGAAAGCCTTCTTTAAAACAGATGCAAAAACGATGGCGATTTCCTCCTGGGCTAGATTCTAAGCTGGTTGCGAGGCTTGCTGAGGAATTACAGTTGCCGTTGCCTCTCGCAGAAGTCTTGGTGCAACGAGGTCATAAATCTGCAGAAACTGCAGCGAATTTTTTAGAGCCACGACTCGCTCATTTGCGTCCTCCTGAAGAAATTCCTGGCATGGTGACTGCCGTAGAGCGATTACATCAAGCGTTGGAAAAAAAAGAACGGATTGTTTTGTATGGTGATTATGATGTTGATGGTGTTACGTCACTCACGATATTAGGACGATTTTTAAAAGCATCAGGATTTTCGATTGATTATTTTCTTCCTGAGCGAGCTCGAGAAGGCTATGGATTGAGCATTGCAGGAGTAGAGCGGTGTTTGGCGACCCATCATTCTGAGTTGGTCGTTGCGATTGATTGCGGGACAAACTCTCTTGAAGAAGCAACGTTTCTTCGGGAACAAGGTGTGGCCTTGATCGTCATCGACCATCATGAGCCAGCCGCAGCAACAGCAGCAGCTGCAGGGGCAATCTTAGTTAATCCAAAATTAGAAAATGATGACACTCATCATTTGCTTTGTAGTGCAGGATTGGTTTTTAAACTCTGTCATGCTTTTCTGAAACGCTTTCCCAATCGTGAAATAGATCTGCGAGATTATCTCGATCTTGTTGCGCTTGGAACGGTGGCTGATATTGCACCTTTGGTGGGAGATAATCGGATTTTTGTCAGGCATGGATTGAAGCAGCTTGAAAAATCTCACTGGCCTGGAATTCAAGCTCTCATCAGTGTTTCCGAGGCGCGGGCTCCTTTTTCAACGAGCGATATCGGATTTAAATTAGGTCCTCGTATCAATGCTGCTGGCCGCCTCACTTCTGCGGAGGATGCATTGCGATTGCTTCTCACTGAAAATAGAACAGAAGCTTCCCAGATTGCTCGACGTTTAGATCGATTGAATCGTGAACGTCAGGACATTGAGCGTGCTGTTACAAGCGAAGCCGAAGCATGGGTGGAGGCTAATCTCGATTTTGCGTCTCAAAAAAGCATTGTGGTGGGACAAGAGAATTGGCACGAAGGTGTGATTGGCATTGTTGCTTCGCGACTTTCAAAGCGTTGGCATCGTCCTGCATTCGTCATTGGATTTAACGAAGAGGGATGGGGCAAAGGAAGTGGCCGAAGTATTCAAGGACTTCCATTGGTGGCTGCGTTAGAAGCCTGTGGGGCTCTTCTGGAGGGCTTTGGCGGCCATGCTATGGCGGCTGGATTAAAAATTCACCAATCACGCTTTGAGAAATTCAAATTGCTTTTTGAAGAAGTGGCTGGAACTTTTCTTGAGGAAGAAGATTTGATTCCTGCTCTTCATCTCGACGCGGAAGTTGATCTTACGTTGATTGATCATGCTTGGCTGTCGCTGCAAGAGCAGTTAGCTCCCTTTGGTCCTTCCAATCCTCAACCACTCTTTTTTGCACGAGCGATGACACCGCTCAAAGAACCGCGACTTTTAAAAGAAAAGCATGTTCGTTTGGAATTTACCGGTGAACGAGGCCGACCTCTCAACGCAATTTTTTTTAATGGAGCTTTGGAAGATCTTCCCAATCCTCCATGGGATGTGGCTTTCACGATCGAGCGAAATACATTTCAAGGACGCTCGGAGCCGCAGATGAAGATAGTAGCGTTGCGTGCTGCTCAATAATTTTTCTGTTTTGAATTTCTAATTCAAAGTGGAGGCGAGGGTCGGAATCGAACCGACGAATGGGGCTTTTGCAGAGCCCAGCCTTACCACTTGGCTACCCCGCCATGAAAGGTAAACATGCTAACATGTGTTTGTGTAAGAGCAAGCGAAGGATGAAAAATAATTGTAATCGTTCGACTGATAAAGAGTCAGTTTATGGTCTGTGAAAATCAAAGAGGAGGATAACTCGCTTGCTCTCTCCTCGATTCCAGGCTGAATGGAGCGTTGTATCATCAAAGACAAAAATTTTGCCTTCCTTCCAAGTGCGCGCTTCTTCTCCTACTTGGAGAGCCGTTGTTGGGTTGGAATACAATCCAAGGTGGCCGCGTAGCACTTCGTTCGTGTAACCGACATGCGGCTCAATTTCACATCCTGATTCCATGATCGAAAATCCATAAGTATGAATGCGAGGAATAGCATCGCAGAGAGAGGAGGTAAAAGGAGCTTTGATTTTATTTTCTGGCAGATCTTGATCTTGAAAACGAAATCCAATGACGTTCCATTTACCATTGTGAATCGGTTCGTGCCATTGGGTGGCCTGCGATGCCATCGCATCGTATTCTTCTCGGATGGTCTTCCAATGCTCTTCTAGAGGGCGAAGGAAAGGAAAGTTAGTTGTGTCGAGAAAGCTCATGATTTATTTTTTTTACGATGAGTCGATCTGTTGGTATTTGAGGAATCAAAGTGGGATCGATTTTTAAAGTGGGAGCAATAATGCGATTAGGAAAAGCAGGAATGGCGCCGGTATAACCGATATCTTGAACGTGAGGCGTGTCAAAAAAAATCAAGAATCGTAATTTTTCGTTCGTCAAATTTTCAATGTGATGAGGGTAAGCACGGGGAATAAAATAGGCATCGCCAGGTTCAAGAGAATAGGTCTCTGCGACTTGGTTTGGGCTTTTCACGGTCATACGAGCTTTTCCCGCTAAGACATAACCAAGCTCTGCTGTTTCGGGATGCCAATGGGGCTCACGCATTCCTGTGCCATGAACGGTGAGTGAATACATTGCTTGCGAGCGCAGAGCAGGCCAGGTTTCATGACGGGCTAGTTTTGCAAAACCATAATCGGCGTTGATACCAGGAGAGATATTTTCAATGGAAAATTTAAGACGATTGGGAAAAGATGCTGTATCTGGAAGAGAAAGCACGCCTTCGGATTTTCCAAAGAAGCAATCATCTTCTGAACGAGTTAACAGGCCTAAGTGAGAAGATTTTTTTTCAAAAGTATTTCCCATAACATCTAAGGACATGCATCCTACGGCACCAGAGAGTCCAAAGTCTTCGGGTCTCTCATGGGAAAAGCTGAGGATGAATTCAGCGCAACCTTCGCCAATATTTTCAATGGTATGAATCGATCCCGAGGGAACAAAAAACATTTCTCCTGGCTCAATCGTGAAGCAATCATGTTGATTGCCATGAGAAAAAATAGTAATGAGAACTTTTCCTGAGAGGCAATACCCGAGCTCATCAGCATTAGGATGCCAGTGCGGTTCACGATAACAGCCTGCTTCGAGCTTCAGTTGGTACAATGCCATGCCGTGAAGCATGGGGAAATTTTCTTTGGTGATAGCCAGACGGCTTCCACAAGGGCATTCATTTTGAGGCTTAATGTTTCGGAGTGAGATCTTATGAGAAGACATGGCTTGTAGAAATAATAGTTAACTTAGATGTTTCATGCTGATAGCAACTTTCTCATCACAGTTTTTAAAAAGAAAGGAAGAGAAACGATGGGAAATCCTTATGGCTGGTTGGTCGACATATTTTTCAAAAAGAATAGAGATGCTAATGGCAACCAAAAGATAAAAAAGAAAATTCAAGAACAGCATTAGTCCATTGTTTGGAAGCAGAAGATAAAGCCAGCAAGAGAAAGAACAAAGTACAAGAAAATGTAATAAATAAAGTGGAAAAGAGATGGTTCCTAAAAATTGAAGAAGCCGGCTTTGGAAGAAGCCTGAAGCATAACCATGGATGATAGGAGCTGTTACGAGAATGGCTCCGAGAGTGTTATAAAAATATCGTTGATCCCATGATTGAACATAAGGGAGGAGATTATAAATAGCATTCTCATATTGGAAGGCTCCAAAAAAGAGTCCAAGGAGGAGGAGAAAAAGATAAGACTTTTTTGGAATAGGGATAATATTTAAAAGCGAACCCGAGAGAATTGCATATAAAAAAATTGGTGTTTTTTTGTCGATGGTGTACATCAAGAGCATTACTAACAATAGCAGCAGCGCATTGTGTCCTCTTGGTTTTGCAATATAAAAAAGAAGAAGATAGATCGAGCCAACAAACTCGGCTTTTAATGACCAACAAACAGGATTAAAATTACCCTCTCCCAAAATTAAAGAACGCCACAACATATCTTTAAAGAGAGTGATATAAGATAAGCCTGGCTTGAAGCAGGTATAAAGCCAACTGGTAGATCCCGTGGATTCTGAAATTTTTGCTGCTGGAATATTGAAATATCCATGACATTGATAAATGACAAAAGAAATCAAGATGGAAGTCGCAACGGGAATAGCAAATCGAAAATAACGTCCCCATAATCTCCGATGTAAGACTGTTGGATTGCTGTTATGGTTGTATTAGGGAGTTGCTAGGACATATCCCGACAAGACGAAGAAGATCATTACGGGAAAACCGCCATTATAAAAAAGGGTTATAGCAGGTGAGGAAAATATTTTTACTAGAAGGCTAGGGGAACTCTTTGCAGCAAAAGATTAGGGATAGATGTGATGCAGCAAATAAGGAAGAAATGCTCCAACGAAATGATGAAGAACTACAGCAAGGCAAGCAATGCCTCGGAGGTCATCAGCATTTTTGTTTTTTAAGGGAGATTGAGAAGCCATTTTAATTTAGGTTTCATGAATCAACTCCACTAATAAGGAGAAGCAGCCGTGCTTCTTTCTGTAACTTGAATATGGGCAGTGAGGGATTTGAACCCCCGACCAACTCGGTGTAAACGAGCCGCTCTACCACTGAGCTAACTGCCCTGAAAAAACAAGTGCTAAGGATCCAGGTCTTTTGGGCAAGAGGCAAGCCTATTTTTTAAAAAGAAGAGAAGAAACCCAATGAGAGAATTTCATGGCAGGTTGATCAATGTATTTTTCAAACAAAATAGAGAGTCCAATCGCCACTAAAAGATAGAGAGTGAAATTAAAACAAAGGGTCATTGGGTTTTGTGGCAATAACAGATAGAGCCAGCAAGAAAAGGAGCAAAGGACAATGAAATGCAAGAGATAGAGCGGGAAAGAAATCATTCCTAAGAACTGGAGAGTGCGACTCTGAAAAAACTTTGTTCCAAAGCCCTGAAGAATCGGTGCAGTCAGGAAAAGAGCTCCAATGGTATTATAAAAATAGGGTCGATACCATTTCATCACAGGAGGAAAAATATGATAAAAAGAACTGCCCTCTTGGAATGCTCCAAAAAAAAGTCCGATAATGATAAAGAGGCGATGATACTTTTTAGGAATACGAATGACATTCAAGAGTGATCCTAGCAAGATCGCATAAATAAAAACAGGAGTCGTAGTTGTGCGATCAAAGAGGTAGATCAAGATCATCAGCAGTGACAAAAAAAGAACAGTGTATCTTCTCGGTTTGACAATATAAAAAATGAGGAGACAGATCGAGCCAATGAACTCTGCTTTTAGCGACCAGTAGACAGGATTGAAATCTTTTTTGCCTAAGACCAACGATTGCCAGAGCATGTCTTTCAAGGCAGTCATATAAGAAATATCAGGTTGGAAAAAATTATTCAGCCAGAGCTGAGAGCCTGAGACTTTTGCTGCAGGAATATTAAAATATCCATGGCACTGATAAACCAAAAATGAAATTAGAATCGAAGCTGCAACAGGGATGTTCAATCTGAGGTAACGTCCCCATAATCTTCGATGAAGCCGTGTTGTATCATTGTTGGGATGGTAGTAAGGTGCAGCAAGTACGTATCCCGACAAGACAAAGAAAATCATCACCGGAAAACTTCCGTTAAAAAAAAGCGTCATCGGAGATGATGAAAAAACCGTTTCTAAAAAATTCGGATGAGCCGCTTTTAAAAAGGAACTAGGATAAACGCGGTAGAGTAAGGTCGGAAAAAACGAATTGATGAAATGACTAAAAACTACTGCTAAAGAAGCTATGCCACGTAATCCGTCGGCATTTTTGTTTTGGCCCTTTCAACCGCGAAGTGCAACACGTGAAAAAAAATAGAAAGGCTACATGATGATGGTAATCTTTAAGGTGTCAAAACCAAGGAGATTATCATGGCCAGAGGCTATCATCATGTAACCAGAGACAAA
>JAPLTJ010000037.1 GCA_026398175.1 Verrucomicrobiia bacterium
ATGCTTTTCAAGAATGATGGGTTTACGTCCAGAACGATAATGCTGTGCTCCTATCTCTTGGCAATCCCTTCTTTGCTGGAGCAATTTTTTTACCATTCCAAGAGAGACACGGAAGCGTTTGGCAGCTTGATCCCGTGTTCCATCTTCACTGTCGTAACATTCTAAAATTCGTTCACGCAGGTCTAAGGAAATTGTTTTTCTCATCCATCTTTAATATCATTTTACTTTAAAAATGGCTATAGTTTTATTTAAAATGATCTAAAGCCTTAAAGCGAAAAAAGAGAAAGATCAACTTCTTTTTGATTTGGAAAGATTTCCAAAAAAGGAAGCTGTTGAAGTTTTGCAAAGTTTTTAAAAAATTCACGATATCCTAGAGTAGCCAGATCAGCTGCGTCTTCGGGAAGATGATTGAGGATTATTCCAGCGCAAGTGAGACCATGGCTTTTAATCGATTCGAGCGTGAGCAAGGCATGGTTCTTGGCACCAAGCCGATTGCGAACGACAAGCAGAACAGGAAAGCCAATGGCAGCAGCCAAGTCAGCTGTCGTGAAATCATAGGTGAGAGGTACCTTCCAGCCGCCAACTCCCTCGACGAGGAGAGACGAATGATTTGTTTTCATCTCTTCAAGGAAGGAAATGATTTTTTGAGGAGAGATGGTTTCCCCTTCTACTTCAGCTGCCTGCATCGGCGATAAAGGAGTTTCGAAAAAAAAGGGGGTGATCTCTTGCGGCGTCAAGACATCCTCTGCTGCTGCCGACAAAATTTCAGAATCGCTCCAGCCGCCCGAAGCAAGCGGTTTGAGTGCTATTGTTGGATATCCTATTTTACGAAAAGCTTGGGTGAGCAAAGCCGTTACATAGGTCTTTCCGGAATTAGTATTGGTACCAGTTATAAAAAAATTCATAGATCGCTGCGCGATGTTGAAGGGTTGAAAAGTTGAAGCGTTGAAGGGAGAATCTTAAATCCACGAAAGCGTAACCCCGAATCAGCATCCATGAGATTTTTTTGTTCTGACATGATGTGACTACCAAGATGACTTTCCTTAATTGCTTTTAAAAATTCTTCAACCTCTTGAGGTTCTCCTTGAAGTAATAATTCAACACGACCATCAGGAAGATTTTTGACCTCACCGGCAACATCAAAGCCTCGTGCTAGCGCGAGCACAGTGGCTCGAAAGCCGACGCCTTGAACTTTTCCTTCGTAGGTAATTTGGCAAGTGATCATAAAAATATAAGGAAGAAAATTAACCGCTAAATTTGCTAAACTGCGCTAAAAAATTTCTCTTTCGTGTTATTTCGCGAATTTCGCAGTTTAATTTTTTTGTATTGCGGTTACTTTCTAATTTGCCCTTGCCCGCGAATTAAATATTTATAACTTGTCAATTCAGCCAGTCCCATCGGGCCACGAGCATGGAATTTACCAGTGCTGATGCCGATCTCGGCACCAAAACCAAACTCGCCACCATCGGTGAAACGAGTGGAAGCATTCCAGTAAACCGTGGCACTATCAACTTCACGCAAGAATTGTTCCGCCGTCTGTTGATTTTCGGTCACAATCAGATCGCTATGGTGTGAGCCGTGTACCGTGATGTGAGCAATCGCCTCTTCAACGGAAACAACTGTTTTGAGGGCCAGTGTCAGTGCTAAAAATTCAGTTCGAAAATCTTCCTCGGTCGCTTTTTTAATTTGTTGAGAAAATTCTTTTCGTAAGGAATCAGGAATGAGTGCGAGAAGTTCGGAGGAGCAACGAAGCTCGATCCCTTCTTGCAACAATTTCTTTCCGACTGTTGCTAAAAATTCAGTTGCAATTGAGTCGTGCAACAAAACCGTCTCAAGTGCATTGCAGGCGCTAGGGCGTTGATACTTGGCGTTAAAAATAATTTCTGAAGCCATCTTGAGATTGGCCTCTCGATCAATGTAGGCAGCGCAAATCCCATCGTTGTGTTTGATCACAGGCATGCGAGCGTGTCGCACAACGGTCTCAATAAGAGCCTTGCCTCCACGCGGGATGATACAATCGAGGTGCTGCTCCATTTCACAGAGAATCGGAATTGCAGCGCGATCTGTGGTTGGCACCAGTTGAATGCAGGCTTCAGGAAGAGAAGCCACCTTCAACGCTCGCTGGAGTGCAGTTGCTAGCGCCAGATTTGTTTGAAAAGCTTCCGAGCCCCCTCGCAACAAGCAGGCATTGCCAGCCTTGAGGCAAAGGATCGCAGCATCGACGGTAACATTCGGCCGTGATTCATAGATGATTCCGATGACCCCAAGAGGCACGCTGATTTTTTGAAACTCTAGTCCATCTTCGCGTTTCCACTCAGTAAGAATTTTTCCAATCGGATCAGGAAGTGAAGCAGCTTGATGAATACTTGCGATGACTCCTTGGAGACGTGCTGGAGTGAGCCTCAAGCGATCGAGGAGGGGAGAGCTTAATTTTTTTTCTCTCCCTGCCTTTAAATCTTTTTCATTAGCTGCAAGAATTTCTTCCTGACTTGCCAAGATCTGATCAGCCATCGCCAAGAGTGCTCGATTTTTTTCTTCGGTCGAGAGCCCAGCCAAGAAACGTGCGGCTTCTCGAGAGGCTTGACCTAGCGCATGAAGTTGAGTGGTGAGGGACATGGAAAACAATGTAAAGAGTGAAGGGGGAAGAGTGAAGAGTATTTTGAATTGAGAAAGTGTATTTGATGAAAATGAGCGCGCTCTGTCGTGAGTGAGTATTTTTGTTTTTTATGAGGTCATTTTTCTCTCGCTTCTGAAACTACTAACCTTCTAAGCTTCTCAACTGTGCACTAAACAATATGTTGGTTGGCACAAAGCTTCTCAAAATTAAAAACCAAACCTTAAAAACTATGACACCTATGATTCCTCAAGTCTCCCGCGGTTGGAGCATTACTATTGGTATTGCTATGATCCTTCTCGGGCTCGTTGCCCTTTCTGATCAAATTGTGGCCACGGCTATGGTCACTACTTTTATTGGCGTTATCCTTCTTTTAGGATGTGCCTTATCACTCATTAAAGTCTTTACCATCCATGGATGGAAGAGTCATTTTTGGTATGCGATTGTGGCAGTCGCTTATGCAGTTGCTGGCTACGTCTTCATTGGACGCCCGTTTGCCGCAGCTGTTGTTTTTACGTTAGTATTAGGTTGGGCTATTTTAATCGGCGGTATTTTTCGTACGTTCTTAGCTTTTAAACTTCGCCACCATCAAGGCGCTGGTTGGATTCTTTTTAGTGCTGTTATCTCGATCATCTTGGGTGCTCTTATTATTTCCCAATGGCCAGGAACAGGACTTTATATTTTAGGACTCTTTCTTGGCATCGAGCTTGTTTTTGCTGGAGCAGGATGGCTCGGCTTGGGACTTGCGACGAAAAAGAATGATGCTTAATAGAAGAGCATACGCACCATTATTTATCTTTCTAAGAAATAGCCTGTAGCTTTGAGTTACAGGCTGTTTTTATTTTCTAGAGAGTTCCGATGCATTGACCAGATCTTGAAATTCTGGAAGTGCACTCAATTGCTGGAAAACTTGTTCTCTAGCGATTGCTTGGAAAACATCTTTTCCTCCAAGTTGTATAGCGAGGCGAAGGCTAGCGAGAGCGTTCTGTTGTTGACCTAAGATCACCTCATACTTGGCCATAGTGTAGGGGATATCCCACTGGTTTGGTTGGATTTTTTGAAGACGTTGAGCGACTTCGAGTGCGTCTTTAAAGCGCCCTTGAGTTGCATGAAAATTGATCATATCACGGAAGAGCAGAGCATCCTGTGGCGTTTCTTTCATAGCACGTTGGATAAGCTTGTCTGCTTTTTGAGGATCTCCTAAAACTAAGTAATCTTGAATGGTTTTTCCAAGTAGGGAGCGATCCTTAGTTGTTGTTGCAAGCTCTTCTTGAAAGGAGGGCAACTCACGACTTGCTTTGAGACGCGCTAGGGTGAATTCTTTAATTTTTTGTAATGCTTTAGAATCTGGATCGTAGAGAAGAGAAGTAGTTGCAAGATCTGCCGCTTCCTGGAGGCGTCCTTCTCTTGCTAAAATATTGACTAAACTTTCGAGTGTTTCGCTATTCCCTGGCCAGAGTTCTAAGGCTTGTTGATAAGCAAACTCAGCTTCTGCAAGCATGCTGCGACTCTGGTAGATGTTGCCTGTTGTGTTTCTTAATTTAGCAAAGGAATGCCGAGCGACTTCATCTTCTTTAAATCCTTTGACTGTCTTGAGGCGCTGGATGTAATCAGTCCAAAACTTTTTATCTTGAGCGACTATTTCAGGTGATAAAGTAGGCACTGGATCATGATTAATCTCGTAACAAAGACCATGCGGAATGGCATAGGGATACGACCAGGGCATGTGAAAACTCTCCTCCACAAAAAAGCGATGTTGATCGCGGTTATTTAAAAAAATCCATTGAGCAATAGCTGTGTTTAAAGCAGCTGGATTGGTCTGCGGGTTGGGCGTGTTAGGATTTTGTTGATAATAGCGCATGCATTCATTGAAAACAGCAATGATCTCTTCGCGATGAGGCAGCACTAGCAATCCCTTGGGATAAACATGATCCCGCCCCAGCCATCGCTCAAACCAATTAAAAGTAGAAGGACGTTCGTAGCTGTATTGAGAGCGGATGTAATGATTGTACAAATTATCAGCTAGAGCATTTTGGGTGACGACATAAAGATCGCGTCGATCAAACTGAAGATCACGCTTACTTTTTTCAAAACTCTCTCCGAAGATCATATATGTTGGGACAAAACGACCTGGATCTGTCCCGCCAAAGAAAAAACTATCAGGAGGCAAGTCAGCGAGCATGTCATGACCATACATCCATCCAAACCAATGCCCACGTTGTGAGCTGAGTGACAGACCTTGATAAAAAGTGAAACAGCAGACCAAAGCAGTAACTGCAATTAAAAGGTGTTGCCCTCGCTGAAGTGACAAAGATTCTCCCGACTCATTTTTTTTCGCATTTTTCTTTAAATGGAGTGCAGCAAGATTCTGAAAAATAGTTGCTGTTCCGCAGGAAGCGAGGAGGAGTAAAAATCCGTAGCAGAGCCCTTGCCATGGTTTTTGCATATCCCATCCAGTATTATCATATCCATTAGGAGCCATGATCGGCTCAAAGAAAGCAGAGAGAAAAAATCCGGCTGTCAGGAGGATGAGCCAAATTCGTTGTTCTTTTGATTGACGTCGATAAAAAAAGAAACCGGCAAAGGCTGCGAGTAGAGGAAGTGGAGAAATATTTTTAAAAAGAATACGCCAAAAGCGTTTAAAAAATCCCAAAAAAGCTTTAGCCGGTGATTCTTCTTGCTGAGGAGCTGCTGCCGCTGGATTGGATGCGGGAGGCACGCCCATGAATTTTCCAAAGGTGCCTTGAAGTTGATCAGCCAATGTTCCCCAATATTGAGAACGATTGATGGCATAAAAAAATCCTTCACGAGTGCTCGTGTAACTCCAGTTCATTGGAGGATTAGTGCTTGAAGCAAGTGGCATGTAGAGGTAAGGAAGGAGTCCGAGAACGACAGCTAAGACTAAGAGCAGACCTCTTTTCCATTCGGTTAATTTCTTTTTGATAACGATGAGCATGATCAATGCACCACCCATCGTGAGAAAAAAACGGAAGGCTGCTTTCATGGCATCTGGAAGATTCGAGAGTCCCGCAAATCCTAAGTAGAGGCCGCTTCCAATCAAAAGGCTGTAGACTGTATATTCCCAAAAGAGATCACCATGAAGAAGAAGAATGACGAGCAATGGTAAAATTGCCATCGCGAGTGTCATGTGGTGATTACTCATCCCAAGAGCAAAGCTAAAGACGATCCAGACAAAAGCATTTTTCCACAAAGGGGTTCGAATCCAGAGGTAGCAAAGTCCAGCTAATGTCAGCATGAGCAGCACGTGCAGCGAGTAGGTTCCTTTTCCAATAGTTGCTTGTGACCAAACTGGCACGGACCAAGCAAAAGTGAGCGATCCTGCTATGGCGAGTAATGTTGCCTCTCTTCTTTTCATGCCAAGCCAGCGTGCGGAGCTTCGAGCTAACAGAGCGAAAATCGCAACGGCGCCAGCAGCGCACAAGCCTGAAAAGAGATTGAGTTTCCAAGCTCCATTGCCGAAGGGAAAAAGTTTAGCAAAAAGGCCGCCCAAGATAGTCCAAAGAGGATATCCTGAAGGATGCGGAACGCCCATGTGAAGGGCCGCAGTTGCCATCTCTCCATCATCTCCCAATCCAATATTGGGCATTGCGGTCCACCAAAAAGTAACAAGAGCGATGAAAAAGCAGAGCAATGCAGTCTGGCGATCTCCTTTTGAAAAGGCGTTGAGAGGGTGTTGTGGTTTTTGAGTAGAGATAGATTCCATTTTTAATTATTTAGAAAAAGAGAAAATGTAACCGAGGTTTTATGCCTTTCACAGTCAATATTAAAAAAAAAGAGAACTGAAGAATAAATTTATTTCTTTTTATAACTATAATATATTAATATGCAGAGGTCTTATGAAAATTATTCCCCTTTGTAGAAGCTGCGCTTTCTTGTTTTTATTTCTCATTACCTTGAGTGCTTACTCCATGGAAACAGAAGGTTTTTTTTTAAAAAGAAATTCTCGTGCCAGTGCATTTCAAGAACAAGTTGAGAGAAAAAGAGAACTTACTGCTCCTTTGAATAATACATCAGCAAATGAACAGCGAATGACAAGTGCTTCAAGTGCTCAGGATGGGGCTGAAATGTTTTATAGTAGATCGACTAGTAGTTCCCATGAAAATGAGTTTGATTTCTGGTTAAATTCTCAGCATGACATAGACCCAAGGAAAACAGCTTCGGAAATAAGCTCAGCGTCGAAGCTTTTCCTGAGACCACCTTCAGAGGAGTATTTAAATGAGGATGAGGTGGAACTAGGCCAACGACTTCCCGGTAGCCAACTTCTTAAAGCAGCATCGTTTCCAATAACAAGAAGATCTTCATCTATGCTGGTTCCAACAACACCACTGGTAACTCCTCCTAGAAACAAAGCAGCAGCAGCAATCAGTTGGAAAGAAGGACCTATTCCAAAGTTGGCTTTGAATGAGCCGCTATCTCATATTGAACAAATCATAGCAACAGCTTCTGTTAAAAATCAGGCTGCTACAGCTGCTACTGATGCAAATCAGGAGGGTCTAACAGAAGCAGCTTTACTTGTAAAACGAGGGGAATTTAACAGACTTGCAAATTTATGGATTAAAGTGATAGAGGTCTCTTCGCTTTTGCAAGATGAAACAAATCAATTGAAAGTATTAACAAGACAAATGGAACTATCTCAATCTCTGTTGCAACCACAAAGTGAGATGGGGGTTGAAATGCCTTTTTCTCAGCATCAAAAATTGGCACAAGATGAAATAGATTCATTAACGAGCACCATTGCTCCTCATGAAAAAATGGTCAATTTTTTATTTAGAGGCACTGCCATTATCGATGACTGGATTCATGACTTATGGACCAATCATTTGATCTTTGCAGTGAGTTCTTCTAGTGTTGCAGATGTTGATCTTCCTGAGATGCAGGAATTGGAAAAAGAAAATTCCTATAAGAATGGCGTTTCCATCTTGCAAATATTCGCAGCTAATCATAGTGAAGATAAGGATCAAGAAAGCGCTTCTTTTTTTGCAACGGTAGCTGAGAGTGAATATAAAAACATGCAAAATATCGCTCTAGAAAATCAAGAGAAGCGTGATGAAATCATCAAAAGAAATAAAAACATTCTTGCGTTTTGTTCAACAATCGATTCTTTGCAAGAAAAAATAAAGGCGAACGTGGATCTTGCTCAGAAGACTGACCAGGAACGCGTAGCTATTTTGTACGGGGAAGCCGCTCAGTGGCATGAAGATAATTGCCGTCTGATTATGAGCATTGTTCAGCAACTGATATTAGGTCATGAGGTGGATCCTTCATGCGAGAGCACCTCTCAAGAGTTGAGCACTCTGGCTTCTGGAGCTGAGAGTCAAGCACAGCGAATAAAGGCATTGAGAGCAGGGAGTAGGCCTCTAGGTTTCGTTAGTAAAATAAGTGAGGTAAAATAAGAAAAAATAATAATTACGTTATTTTCAGATTTTTTTCTTGCGCCTGGAGTATTTTGAGGTTACAGAAGATCTAAATATTCCATGTCAACACTTACTGCACCTTGTGGAAACCTTAATGATCTCTCCTCTATGCGGAGGCGCGATGAACTCCTGACGGTCGTCGCCGTCTCCTGCCAAGAGAGAGTGAATCTCTCTTGGATTATTTAGTTATCATATTTTTCTGCATTATGTATCAAAAATTTGATTCAAGAAAATTTCCACAAGGGATAGCAAACCATCTACTGCAATTTCCGCGCAACACCTCATAACGAAGTGTATAAAATATTAGGGCTAGGCTACAGTGAACCTAATTAAAAAATGAAAACATTTCTCCCATTATTTTGCTTCTTCTGCCTGAGTGCTGTTTTGTTTGGTCAGATGTTCAGCAGGGGCCGAATAGAATCGGATGAAGACTCTAGAGTGAATAGAGCTTCAGCTTTGAGAGAAGAGCGTAATCGTGACGCTACTGCAGATTCTTCAACAACAGAGACTGATGATTTTGGTCCTCTGCAAAGAGAACCTTTTGTCGGGATTTCTGAGTATCAGCCCCTTGCCATTGCACGTCCAGTTGATAGTAAGCAAACATTCGCTTTTCAAGAACAAGCCGAGTCAAAACAACAGGATCAAAAAACAGCTGCTGTCGCAATCAACCTAGCCGAGCTTATACGGTATCTAAGAGAGAAGGGTCTTCTTGATAATCCAGAGAAGTACGATGAGTCAATTAATAGTTTTTTTAATCAGAAGGTTGAAGCATTAGAGCTGTTCGATGAGGATCAAAAAGCTAACCTTAAAACACAACAGGCAGCGATCATGGCAAATGATTTAGAAAGCAGGGGAGAAGACGTGCTTTTTGCGAGCTCTCTAGTGAGGCTTAATACTCTAAGTCTATTAGAGAGAGGCTTGGATAATACTGCTGCTCGAATAAAGAGTCATTCTGAAAAGCACGCAGCGCTTCTTAAAGCACTTCAAGAGGTAGCTCGTTCGGCATCATCGAGTCTAAGAAGAACTCCGACGGCGACTGCTCAGGAAGATAAATTTCCAATAAGTAGAATGGAGGCAGTTCGAGAAAACGAACATGCTTCAACACAAGAATCAATACTTTCTCAAACTATTATTACAGCTGCTAAAAGTGGCTTAGAAAAAAACAGATTAGCCTGCGAGGAATTAGCATCAAATGGTTCTTTCCAAGAAGAGGCACGTGATTTGCTAAACGTCATACAAAAGAAGCACGCTGAATTTTTATTAGAAGAATCTATTTCTAACCAGGCAGCTGAGGCCAAAGCGAAAGAGAACAAAGAATTTTTTGATCAAAAAATTAAGGAGCTAGAAGAAATACAAGCGGGCGGGAGATCTGAGGTTTTGGAGAATGATTCGATCATGGAGCGTTTGAACGAAATGATTGAGGTATTACAAAAAAGAAGTGACGCTTATCAGCAACTTGAGGAGATATATAAGGGTATGTCAAGTGAAGAGAGAATCTCTTTGTTGCAATTATTAAAACCAGAGCAAGCAAGCAGTTCCATTTCTGATCAACGTATTATCCTTGGGACCCATGGAAGAGTGAGGATTGAGGAGGCCCCAGCTAACTTGGAGGATATGGATGGTCAAGATGCACGCACTGGAATTATGTTAGCCAGCCTAGAAATCTCGGAACGTTTTGGACCTTATGCCTTACATCGATTTAATAACTTTTTTCACACAGAAATGGTGGATCATGCTCCGATAGCTGTTGAAAAATTAAAAAAAATTGTAACAAGTGAAGAAAAGAGGGAGTTGACAAGAACTTCTGACTTTAAAAGTTTATTTTTAACGAAAGATTTAAATGGGATAGAGGTATTAAATCGAATTCATCAACAATCCCTAGATCTATCATACAAAGATTCTGAACAAGAAAAAACAGATCAAGATGCCTTGATCTGTTTGGATGGGAGCCAAGTAAATTTCAATCCTTTTGCAGCTAGGTTTTCAAAAAAATACTTAGTGGAAGAGTCTAAAATGACTCATGGAGCCGTTCTGGCAATCGAGGAAGCTTTGCGGAATGGAGAAATAGAATTTGCAAAAAGTATGACTGCTCTTAAACGGCACGATGTGGCAAATTATTTTTTCACACACTTTAACGATGCTAAAAAACGACTAACAGTTTCTGAATTGGTTTCCTTTTTTAAATTAGAATCTGAAAAACAGGAGCGATGGTCAGATCGGCTTTATTACGGTTCCTTTAGTAAACTTTATGATAAGCTTCCTGAGCAATATCAAATCAATCGACAAGGATGGAGTATATTTCAGGCCATTGTTTCTGCTTTAAAAGGCCAGCCTGTTGTTACACAACTTGGAAACGAGGTTGGATTACCACTATGGAATACCGATATTAGCACGGCGATTTCATTAGGGATGACGTGGGGGACTACTTGGTTAGGTGATGAGACTCGTCCTTCTCGGAAGCCTCCTGTAGTCAATAAAGAAAACATAGAGGAGGGATCGTCTAGGAGGAACTATGATCTAAGAGAAGCAGCAGATGAATTTTCTGATAACAGCGTACTCATGGGGCTTCACCACTTGGTGAATGGTAGCGATGTTAAAACGGCTTTTGAAAAAAGAAAAAAGTTTGTAACAGACTGGCTAGAGAGGCGTCCCGATATTGAAGAACTTAATATAAGTGCTGAAGAGAAGGAAATCGATGCAGCTTTTCCAAAATTAGGAGAAGATATTGAAAATTCTATTACTGCTGCTCATCAAAAAATAGAGTCACAAGGAAAAGAAATAAGCCCTAGTCACTATTTTTCGCGAGAAGAGGCAGCAGCGCTGCAAGCAAGTTTCAAGGAGCGACAAGCAGAGTTTTTATCCGTTGAAGCAAGACTGCCTCAAGGTTTGCAAGGGATGGAAGAGATTTGGCATTCTCTGAAGACAAGTAGCGACTTCTTTTCAGAACAAGCAGCTGAGATAAAAGCTAAAGCTGAAGGTGGAGCAAAAGCACAAAAAAATATGGACAAATTGGATGCACTCGCGAAGCACCTAACACTAATTCAAAATGCATACGATCAGCTCGCAGATGCTTATTTGCTGAAATATCAGCTTCAAAAAAGAATGCAGGAGAATCTTGAAAATAAAAAAGAAAAAATTGTTGTTCAACGGCCTCTGTTTTTTGAAGAAATAGAAAAACTCTTGCAGGCAGCTCCAAGCAGCGAAGTTGATCCCGGTGACTCAGTAAACCTTTCTATAAGGCATACGACTACAACAGCTGAGGCACAAGAAAAGACGTTGGCATTAATACAAGTTTTTATTGAAAATGGTTATGGATTAGATGCTGTGCGACGATTTAACGAGAGTTTTTCGCTCCGAGCTGCTGAAAGATTCATCACAGTACAAGAACGCAGCGATTTTATTGCTAAAGAAAAAGAAATCAATGCTACTAGTATTTATCTTCCTTTGCATTATTCTGAATATGATCTCTATCACGCTCCTGATACAGAAAATGATAAAGTGATTCGTTCTAGTGGACGCCAGTCCTTTTATAATTCATTTTTATCGAAGGAGCTTCCTGAAGACTACTTGGTCGATGAGCAACGCACAGCAGAGGAAGGAGTGAAGCATGCTTTAGAGCTTCTTGTCAGGATGGACTTTTTTAAAAAAGTTAATCCTGTTAATCAGCAAGAAATTCTTTGGAGCTATGAAAAACAATTTCAAGGTGAAGGAAAGAAACCTTTAACAGTTGGTGCCTTTAAAAAGTTTGTTGAGGAAGAAAAAAATAAAAGTCAACAATGGAACTCTCGTCTCTATTACGCCGTTCGCAATCCTTCAGTGATAAGAGTGCTATGTTCAACGCTGATGTCAGCTCTTTCTGGGTATCGCTACCAACCTGGTTTTGAAGCTTTACAATGGGAAGACAAATTTGGGGTAACCTATGCTACTGATATTGGATATGAACGTTATGGGAATTATCGGGAACAAGAGAGCTATGAAAGACATATTGTAGAGATGATTAAGCAAATGACGGCAGCAAGAGAGGAATCGTTGCCGACTGATGATGCTTATTTCCAACTTCAACAAATTGAATCTGATCTTAAAAATGCTAGCGGTAAAAATTACATAGCGTGGAGAGCTGCTGTTGATAAATATGCAGAAAAAGCAGAGAAGATCAAAAATTTAAAAACAGCTATCAATTCTTCCTCACTTGAAAATGCTTTTAATCAATTAGAACAGGCCCAACAATCAATAACTCAATTGTCTAATAAGTTTGAAGAGAGCCCCATCTTTTCAAAAAAAGATCTAGCAAGAATCCAAAAATCAGTTGCTAATTTCAAAGAAAAATTCTTATTACAACAAGCTCGTTCTGCCTATGATGAAGGCGAAGTGGAGATGACTCAATTCATGGCTGCTAACAATGCAATGTTGTTTAAGCAGCAGGCAAGTCAGATTGAGGCAAAAGTAGCTGCTGCGGCAGGAGAGATGAGGCTTCTTGAAAGAGAAAATAATACAATTTTATTAGCTAATTGTGCAGCATTAAATCAACTTACTGCCGGTCTAAGGGAGCTTAAGGAAGGTTATGATGAACTAGCAAATGCCTATGCATCAGTGTTGCTTCCTGGCCAATCAAAAGATAAAGATCACACTCAACATTCTTTTCTTTTGAATCTAAATGAAAGAAAGCTTCTTGATGACGTAAAAGATGACGATGTAATATCATCTACTTGGGATGCTAAGCTCGTAATGAAAGCTAAACCAGAAGGAGTCTTGTCAGAAAAAGAGAAAGAGGTATATCAGAGTGCCATTAACTTAGTAAAATTATCTCTACAACATTGCTACAACGATGAGGTAATACAACAATTTGAGAGGAGATTTCAGATGAAACGCCAGCAAGGAAACCCATTGCAACGGAAGGAGCTGCTCGATTTTCTTGAGCCTTTAAAAGAATCTAGAATAGAAGAATCCTTTTATCTCGCTCCTGGACATTCTTTGGAGCAATTATTGAATGCCTCTTATAAAAATGCTGGAGGAGTTATTAAGGCACGTAGACTGAATAGTGTTGACCCCATTGATGAAATTCAAGAGGGACGAACAAAAACTTTAGCCGAGCTTGAAAAAATGAATTGGTATCAAGGCTTAACAGGACTTGAAAAAAATCGTGTTTTAGAAACTTTTAAAGAAAGATATATAAAACCTCAAGTCGTACTGATTCCCTGGAAAAAATGGATTAGTTTCAGAGATCCAGAGCAACTTGAGCCACTAACAGTAGATGCTTTTCGAACTTTTATTGATGGGCAGAAGCAAATCAGTGCAAATTGGTCAATTTATTACAAAATTTTAGATACTCCTGCGGCTGCAGTTGCTACTTGGAATATTGTTACAGGTGGACTAATCTTGGCTAGAATTAATAATGATATTGTTCGATGTCATTCTACTATTGCACTGACGACACATTTCTTTGGTATTACTTTTCCTCAGTATGTCCTTCATTTGCCTTGCTTAGCTCTTCTCCCGCCGCCTTTCCATCTGCTTCCTTCTTTCTTCATTGCTTATGCCTCTAATTATGGCGGCGAGCAGTTCAATAAAGAACGACAGCTTTCACTGACTGGTATTTCAGAGCAAGCTAATCTTTATAGGTTAAAACAAGCTCAACTTCGTGAGCGGTACAAAAGCGTGACCCTTAATATGAAATAATTTTTGTTTTTTAAAAAGATAACCTTTAAAAAAAATATTATTATTGGGCCCTTTCAACCGCGAAGTGCAACACGTAAAAAAGGTTAAGCAACATTTTTTCTGTAAAATTGAAAAGAGAGGGATGAAAAAGTTAGAGGTGAAAGTTTAGTTTTTAGCGGAGTAATTCAGGTTTGAGGTAAGAATTGGAGGATTCCCACTCATCGGATAATTCCATGAGGATGGCCGAAACGAGACGAAGGCAGGATGCTGCCCGACGACAATTAGAATTACCCACTGACGACAATTAAAATTACCCACTTTGTGGTTGGTAAGATCGATGTTTTCTCTAGGTGAGCAGGTGGTGACCGACTGGGCACTACTTTCC
>JAPLTJ010000102.1 GCA_026398175.1 Verrucomicrobiia bacterium
CTTCCAGTAGAAATATGAACAATCCTAATTCAAAGAAAGCTTCCAACAAAAAAATTAAATTTTAAAACAATTTAAAAGGCGATAATTTACTATTTTTTAAGAAAAATAGGAAATTCGTGTTTTTCGGACAGGCCCTAAATATAACAACCAAGATCATTCCATGCTTTCAGGACTTCTCGCAGCAAGAGCGTACGATGGCGAAGCGATTGATCTTTGGGAAATCAACAGCGATGAACATTATTTAGAGGAAAAGCAATTGCCCAGTGCTCGCTCTGCTTCTAATTCGAGCTAATCTTCGTAACCGCGTGGATGCTCTTGATGCCAGGCCCAGGCGCTCTTCACGATCTCCTCAATATTTTGATAATGAGGATTCCAACCTAATATTTTTTTGATTTTATCGGAACCGCCAATGAGTCGAGGAGGATCGCCAGGACGACGTGGTTTTTCAATAACCGGAATGGAATGTCCTGTCACACGACGACAGCAATCAATAACTTCTTTCACCGATGTTCCACCTCCGGTTCCAAGATTATAAAAAGCGCTCTGCTCTGCCTTCAGCGCCAACAAATGAGCCTGCGCTAAATCGAGGATATGGATGTAGTCGCGGATACAGCTCCCATCTGGTGTTTCGTAATCGGTCCCATAAATTTCGACGATTTCTTTTTTCCCAAGCGCTACTTTGAGAATATTGGGAATCAAATGCGTTTCGATGCGATGATCTTCTCCAAATTGTTTGGTAGCACCAGCGGCATTAAAATAACGGAGCGCCACAAAAGTTATCTCATGAATTTTTCCGTACCATTGAAGAATGCGCTCAAATATTAATTTCGACTCTCCATAAGGATTAATCGGACATTGCGGCATCTCTTCGGTGACAGGCATCTTTGTAGGCATTCCAAAGGTCGCGCAGGTTGAAGAAAAAACAAATCGCTTCACTCCTTCTGCAACCATGGCATCGAGTAAATTCAAGCCAGCAGCAACATTATTATTAAAATATTTGGAAGGATTCACCATCGATTCTCCTACCAGCGCATTGGCCGCGAAATGCATGACGGCAGTTGCTTTTGATGCGTGCAAAGCGTGCTGCACAACGGCGCGATCAGCTAAATCTCCCTGAAAAAATTGCGCGCGCGGATCAATAGCCGCACGGTGCCCTTCACTCAGATTATCAAATACAGCAACATGATAACCTGCATTGAGCAGCTCCTCCGTGCAGATGCTACCGATGTAGCCAGCGCCTCCAGTGACAAAAATTGTTTCCATTTCAACAAACAATACTTCATATTTAAAAAAAGTCGAAAAAGATTCTAAACCTATTTAATTTTCTAACCGATCATGACCATCTTCGAAGCTATCCGCACACGCCGCGCTGTCAAAAAATTTGATCCTCACCATGTCATGTCAGAACAAGAGATAAAAGATCTGTTGTCTTTAGCGATGGAGGCTCCTACGGCTTTTAATATTCACAACTGGCGTTTCTTACTAGTTCGAAACCCAGAAGTTCGAAAGCAAGTCCGCGCAGCAGCCTGGGGTCAAGAGCAGGTGACCGATGCCTCTCTCCTCATCGTGATGTGCGCTGATCTCTCTTCATGGAAAGATCGTCCTGAGCGTTACTGGGCGAACACCACACAAGCTACTCGCGATTTTATTTTGCCAGCCATTCACAATTACTACGATGGAAAGCCGCAGGTCATCCGCGATGAAGCCATGCGTTCTTGTGGATTAGCAGGACAAACCATCATGCTCGCGGCTAAGGCCATGGGCCTCGATTCTTGCCCGATGGACGGATTTGACTTTGATGCTGTTGGAAAAATCATCCACCTTCCCGAAGATCACATCATTAGCTTCATGATCGCTGTTGGAAAAAAAATCCAGGAGCCTCATCCTAAAGCTGGACAGCTTGCCTACGAAGAAGTGGTGAAGGTTGATCGATTTTAGCGTCTAGTTCATTGATTGAGAAAAGCAATTGTTAGAACGTGTTCAAAACTTGATAAAATGGATGCAGTGCCAGGAACGAGGAGCACAGAGGCTGAGCGTATATTAATACGTGAAGCCTTAAGCACCGCAGTGACGCCGCAATGCGCCATTTTAGGGGGTTTGGAACACGTTCTAAACTGCTTTTTCGCCGGTCTCTTCCGTACGAATCCTAATCGCATTTTCAATAGGAAGAACAAAAACTTTTCCATCACCAATCTTCCCTGTCTTAGCGGAACGAATGATAGCAGCAATTGCTCCTTCCACCGCTTCATCAGCCAAGACAATTTCAATTTTAATTTTGGGAAGAAAATCGACCGTATATTCGCTGCCACGATAAATTTCGGTATGCCCTTTTTGACGGCCAAATCCTTTGACCTCTGTCACCGTCATCCCCTCAATACCAATTTCATTGAGTGCCTCTTTTACTTCTTCAACTTTGAACGGCTTAATAATGGCTTCAATTTTTTTCATAAAGTTTCTTTGAGATGGAAGAAAACATAAGCCAGTAAAACTTTTTTTTCAATGGCCGTTTTATAAAAAAAATATTTATCAACTATTAGAAATTGACGCGGATACCAACACGTGGCAATGCCATGCTCAGTCCTGAAGTGCCATAAAGCCAACGACAATCAGCAAAGAAACCGGCATGTTCTAGCACACGCCATTCAATGCCTCCGCCAGCGTTACCATCACCCTGGCTAGCAGGCCCCCAACTTCCGCCACCACCAACCATCACATAAGGAGCGAGGTTCCAGGCACAGATAGGATAACGAAGAAGCAAATCTGCCTGAAGACTATCACCAGCTTGAAGACCGTCAAAACCGCTAAATCCAGCATTTCTCATGCTTCCAACAGAATCATCAATACCAACACCAAGGTATTTTGTAAAAAAATAGTTTACTCCCCAGTCACCGCCAAGCCCCTGTTTGCTTTGACCATTATACATTCCAGCAGCACCAACAGTAGAAGCGTCAAATTGCCACTCGTGAGCACGGAAGCGACAGTCATCTGCAGGGACAACAACTTTTTTAGAAGAGACAGTTTCTCCAGCAAAGGAGACCGCAGCTGTCGCGAGAATAAGGACAAGGAGAGAAAATGATTTTTTCATAAGATGAGAAAAGCTTATTGCTATGATGAAAAGAAGGCAAGGTCTTTAATACTCATCACAAATGAAACTTAGAAATTTTTACTTGCTCTTACTGCCCCTAGCCCGAATATTTCATACCCATCTACTGCGACCTGCGGGAAGGCCAGGAAGACCTCGGTCAAAGTCATAATAAGCTGATGGATAAATAATCTTTTAAAAAAAGATAGACGTATTTCGATCGTTGTTGTAAAAAAGTTTGATGAATTTTACAAAAGATCTTCAAGAAGCAAATGTTTTAAATC
>JAPLTJ010000178.1 GCA_026398175.1 Verrucomicrobiia bacterium
CGATATAATTTCTCAAGTGTATTCATCTTCATGAAACGGCATTCGGCACAGGCGCAATGATCAGTCGGGCCTGGAATGAAAATTTTGCCTGGGATTTCACGGCGGAGACGATGGAGCATTCCTTCTTCCGTGACGATGACAAAAGCCGTCGCTGAAGAATTTTTACAATAAGAGATCATCTTCTCCGTCGAACAAACTTCATCAGCCAAGAGTCGTACGGCATAGGGGCACTCTGGATGGGCGACTACTTTGGCATCGGGATGATCTTTGCGAGCGCGATCGATGCTATCGCGAGTGAATTCGACATGAACGTGACAGTTTCCCTTCCAAAGTTCCATCGGGCGTCCTGTCTGCTCGATCACCCATGCTCCTAAATTTTGATCAGGCGCAAAGAGGATGTTGCGATCTTGAGGAACATGAGAAACAATCTTCACGGCATTGCCACTCGTGCAGATGACGTCAGAAAGGGCTTTGACCGCAGCGCTGCAGTTGATGTATGAAACAACGTAGTAATTTTTTTCTACATGCTTTTTCAAAAAAGCTTCAAGAGCTTCAGCGGGACATGAGTCAGCCAACGAGCAGCCGGCATTAAGGTCAGGCAAGACAACCTTTTTGCTCGGGTTAACAATTTTGGCCGTTTCTCCCATGAAGTGAACGCCACAAAAAGCAATCACATCGGCATCAGTTTGAGCAGCTTGATTGCTCAATCCCAGCGAGTCACCGACATAATCAGCGACTTCTTGAATCTCCGCGATCTGATAGTTGTGCGCTAGAATGACGGCGTTGCGCTCTTTTTTGAGGCGTTGAATTTCAGAGAAAAGATTCATTGAGAATGAAAGAAGGCAGTAAAGAGTAAAGAGTAAAGGGTAAAGAGTAGCTGTCGCAAATTGTGAAATGCCATTTTTTAAGTTTTGTTTTTTTGAAATGACATTCTATAAAAATAAAAATTCTAAAAATTAATTTTTGTTTCGAGCTTAAAAATACTCTTTACCCTTTACCCTTCACTCTTTACTTCTCCCGATTTTGCGCCACTAGCTGGCGTAAAATATAAGGGAGAATTCCGCCATGTTTGTAATAATCAATCTCGATCGCTGTATCGATGCGGACTTTAACCGGAATCTCTTCGGAAGGTCCATCTTTCCTGGTGATGCGGAGTTTCAAATCTTGGCGGGGCTCTAATTTTTCAGAAAGGCCCAGGACATCGTATCTTTCGGTTCCATCAAGTTGGAGCGTCTGTGCATTGGTGTCTTCCATGAATTGCAGCGGCAGCACGCCCATGCCAACAAGGTTGGATCGATGGATGCGCTCGTAGCTACTCGCCACAACAGCACGCACTCCGAGAAGTTGTGTTCCCTTTGCCGCCCAATCGCGGCTGCTTCCCGTTCCATACTCCTGTCCAGCGATGATAAGGAGAGGGGTTTTTTCTTGGGCATAACGTTGGGCAGCGTCGAAGATGCTCATGCGCTCACCATCAGGCTGGTGTAATGTTTCACCACCTTCAACGCCAGGCAGCATCAGGTTTTTAATTCGCACATTGGCAAACGTCCCACGCGTCATCACGCGATCATTACCGCGACGACTTCCGTAGCTATTGAAATCTTCTGGCTTCACACCTTGCTCCATCAAGTAAACACCAGCAGGAGACTGCTTCTTGATCGCACCGGCAGGAGAGATGTGATCGGTGGTGACCGAGTCTCCGAAGATGGCTAGCGTGCGAGCCCCTTCGATGCTCTTGATAGAAGAGGGCTTTGATTCAAAGTTTTCAAAAAACGGAGGCTCTTGAATGTAGGTGCTCTTGTCATTCCAGGAATAAGTTTCTCCGGTCGAGGAGGGGATCTCATTCCATTTTGGATTTTGTCCTGCAAAGTCGGAATAATATTTCAGGAACGTTTCTGGTGTTAACGCATTTTTTAAAGCCGTCTTAATCTCTGCCAGACTCGGCCAGATGTCCTTTAAAAAAATCGGTTTCTTGTTTTGATCAAGCCCGATTGGGTCTTTCGCAAAATCAATACTCACGCGGCCAGCCAATGCGAAGGCCACGACGAGTGGCGGCGACATCAGGAAGTTGGCCTTGATGGCAGGATGGATGCGGGCTTCGAAGTTACGATTTCCAGAAAGCACAGCTGCTGTCACGAGATTATGATCTTGAATCGCTTTTTCAATTTCTGGTTGCAACGGGCCTGAGTTCCCAATGCAGGTGGTACAACCATAAGCCACCGTTTGAAAACCAAGCTTGTCGAGATAAGGTTGTAATCCTGTCTTTTCAAGGTAACTCGTCACGACGCGGGAACCAGGTGCCAACGAGGTTTTAACGGAGCTATCAATGGAGAGACCGAGCTCCACTGCTTTCTTTGCTAGCAACCCAGCAGCGACCATCACCGAAGGATTGCTGGTGTTGGTGCAACTGGTGATGGCTGCAATCAAGACTGCGCCATGTCCAAGAGAACTCTTTGAAAACTCTACTGATGCTGCGGATTGCTGTGTCGCGTCGGTGCTCGCGCCATCGAGTATTGACGATACACTCAGTCGCTGTGCGCCGCCGGCTCCTTGCACTCCATCAGCCTCAGCGAGTTTTGAAAGATTTCTCATTGAGCTACTCATATCATGAAAGGGACTCTCCGGCATCTGCTGTGGCAAATCGGGAGTAGGGCGATCGTCAACCATCTCTTGTTCATCCGATGACAATTTGCGACGAGACGCAATGTGCGCTTTAGCATCGAGATGATTTTTATCAATCCCATAGCCGCCTTCCGCAGCACTTTTTTCGAGCAATGTTGAAAATGTTTTTTGCACATCGGATAAATTAATCCGATCTTGAGGCCGCTTTGGCCCAGCAATGCTTGGTTGGATGCTGCCAAGATCGAGCTCTAGATTGACGCTGTAATCGAGCTGACCTTTTTGTGGCATGCCAAAGAGGCCTTGCGCTTTAAAATAATTTTCAAAAGCAGCACATTGCTCAGCGGTTCTTCCTGTCGCCTTCATATAAGCCATCGATTCATCATCGACCGGGAAAATTGCAATCGTCGCCCCATATTCCGGAGCCATGTTGGCAATCGTGCCACGATCGGGCAGGGAAAGCTTGGCAGCACCTTCGCCATAAAATTCCACAAATTTTCCAACAACTTTGGCAGCACGCAACATCTGCGTCACATGAAGCGCCAAGTCCGTTGCGGTGACGCCCTCGGAAAGTTCGTCTGTCATATGAACACCAACCACCTCGGGAGTCAGAAAATAGACTGGTTGTCCAAGCATGCCAGCCTCAGCTTCGATGCCGCCAACGCCCCAGCCAACAATGCCCAAGCCATTGATCATCGTCGTGTGGGAGTCTGTCCCAACAAGCGTATCCGGGTAGTAAATTTTCCCTTGAGCGGTCTCAGCGTGCAGCACTCCCTGAGCCAAACATTCCAAATTGACTTGATGCACAATGCCGATCCCAGGAGGGACGATGCCAAAAGTTTTGAAAGCTTGTTGTCCCCACTTGAGAAACTCATAACGCTCACGGTTGCGTTGAAATTCCATTTCTAAATTGAGGCTCATCGCATCAGCCCGTCCGTAATAATCGACTTGCACGGAGTGATCGACCACCAAGTCCACGGGCACCAGCGGTTCTACGGAACTCGGTTTTCCGCCTAGGCGCTTGATCGCGCTCCGCATCGCTGCAAGATCGACGAGGAGGGGAACCCCGGTAAAATCTTGAAGCACGATTCGAGCAACGACGAAGGGAATTTCTTCTTCAACTGGTTTTTTAGCATTCCAATTGGCGAGGCGCTTCACATCTTCCTGCGTGATTTTATGCCCATCGCAATTACGCAAGACTGATTCCAAAACAACACGAATGCTGAATGGGAGCCTGGCGATCGGCCCTACGCCTTGTTTCTCGAGCTCTGGCAGGGAATAAAAAAATCCTTTTTGAGAGGAGGTGATTTCGAAATCGCGGAGAACGTTGAAGGGATGTTTCATGGTGGAAAAAGGCTGAGGGCTGAGGGCTGAAGGCTAAAGGAATGAATTTTAAACACTCTTATCCAAAATAAGACCAATCAAGAGAAGGAAAGTGGCTGCTAACCATATTCCAGCTACACTGCCGTCATTCCTGCGGACGCAGGAATCCAGCGACTGTCGATCATTAGTTTTGTTTTCGTAAAAGTATTTTTATTTTTGTTAGTTTTCAATATTCACACAGGCGGCCGTCTGGATTCCAGCGTTCGCTGGAATGACGTTGAATGGTATTGTTGAATGATATTGAAATAAGATGTCTTTGCTTTTTTAGAAAAGTCACATGAGTGTTATATTCTTTGCGGTTAATTTTCTTCTCTTACTTCAGCCCAGCAAGAGCAGCTTTGATTTTTTCAAAGTTAGGAAGTTGTTTTGGATTGTCACTCGACTCGGCATATTGAATGAGGCCAGCGCGGTCGATCACAAACGCAGAACGCTTTGGCACGCCCTTCATTCCAAGACCAATTTCGGGAAGAAAACTTTCGTAAGCGACGCCATAAGCCTCTGCTACGTGATGTTCGTAATCGCTCAGCAACGTGACATTGATTTTTTCTTTCGCAGCCCAAGCTTCTTGTGCAAAAGGATTGTCACCGCTAATGCCAAAGACTGTGGCGTTGAGAGCCTCATAGGCATTGAGTTCCGAGGTAACGGAGCACATCTCTTCCGTGCAGACACCTGTGAATGCCATTGGGAAAAAGAGGAGTACGACGGGACCTTTTTGGAGCGCCTCGCTCAGAGCGAAATGTTTTGGACCTTCCGCTGTTTTAGAAGAGAGAGTGAAGTCAGGAGCGGTTTGACCGACTGTGAGGATTTTTTGTGACATAGAAAGAGAGGTGATGGTTTAAGAGTTGAATGGTTGAGGTAAAGTAGAAGGAAAATTTGAAAAAAGAAAGATGCGATTTTATTTTATGGGATCATGAATCCTGCATCGACGGTCGTCTTTACAAAATCCAGTTTCCTAAAAATCCAGTTTCCTAAAAAATTGAAAACGTGTTTAAACTTTGCTAATCTCTCATTAATGAAAAACAAAAAATGGTGGAGCTTGATGAACTTTGTCCACGCCACTCGCGGCGTTTTTTTTCTGATCAAAACGGAACGCAACCCGACGATCTACTTTGTTGTCATGGGAATCATTGCTCTTGCTGCCCGTCACTATCATCTTGACCGGATTGAATGGTGCCTGCTTTTGTTTGCTATCGTTCTTGTTTGGACAGCGGAAGCCCTCAACACCGCACTGGAATTGTTAGCCGATGAAATTTCCAAAGAACGACGTGAACGCCTCGGAAGGTCTAAAGATGTGGCTGCTGGGGGAGTCCTTGTCGCTGCGATCATAGCGGCAGCGATTGGGGTTTTGGTTTTTTTGCCGCATGTGAGCTGAGTTATAGGAGCTTCTGCTGCGAGTGGTTTTTTATTTAAATGAACCATGCTTGTTAAAAAATAAATGCTTTCAGATTGACCTTCGAAGAGCTCTCTTGCACAATCGGGACTCTTTTTCAGGTGAGGTGGCTGAGTGGTCGAAAGCAGCGCTTTGCTAAAGCGCCGTACTGTAAAAGGTACCGAGGGTTCGAATCCCTCCCTCACCGAAATCACCTCAAATTTTTAGAAAGATTTGAGATGAGTTGAAGTTGAAAGTTTAAGTAAAAACTTTCGCCTCATATATCGCGCCAATATTAAGAGCGCTGTGTAACTTTCCTTAAGTGCCATGGTCGCTCATCCTTGGCTGCATCATCTTTCTAAAATGTCTGTGCTATTCAGAATGGGAGGACTTTTGAGCGTCATCGCTGGAGCCGTGGCTCTTTTTATGAGCATGGGATGGGTTGCTGAAAATCGAAGAGATGTCAGGATTTCTGATCCTGTTGGAATCAAGCTGAAAACGTGTTAGGAACAGGAAGACCTCGGTCAAAGTCATAATAAGCTGATGGATAAATAATCTTTTAAAAAAAGATAGACGTATTTCGATCGTTGTTGTAAAAAAGTTTGATGAATTTTACAAAAGATCTTCAAGAAGCAAATGTTTTAAATCGA
>JAPLTJ010000149.1 GCA_026398175.1 Verrucomicrobiia bacterium
CCATCTGACTTGTTATTTTGGCGCTGAGCTTCGTTGTCAGATCTGGCGTTATGTTCGCATAGCGCTGCACTCTTCCGCCTTGCTCAACACCAAACTTCCAGCGTCTTATAGTCCATTTATTTTGGGGAGATGGTATTAGTTAACAACAAAGAAACGATTTTTTGAATCCACTGTTATTCTTTTATCTTTTTTATCTATGCCCCAACCTTTTTTTCTTTTTGCCTTTAGTCTTCAGCCTTCAGCCTTTATTCTTCAGCCTTTATGCCTACCCCTGAAATTTCCAAAGCCTACACCCCTACTGAAGTTGAGCCTCTCTGGTACCAGCGCTGGTGCGATGCTGATTGTTTTCATGCCGATGAAAAATCGTCAGCTCCTGCTTTTTCTATTGTCATACCTCCGCCGAATGTCACCGGCGTCTTGACGTTAGGACACGTGCTCAACAACACGCTTCAAGACATCCTGGCTCGCCGCGCGCGTCAGACGGGTCACGAAGTCCTTTGGCTCCCTGGCACGGATCATGCAGGCATCGCGACACAGACGGTCGTTGAACGCCAATTGCGCAAGGAAGAAAAGAAAACGCGCCATGATTTAGGACGCGTGGCTTTTCTCGAAAAAGTTTGGGAGTGGAAAGACAAATATGGCGGCATCATCCTCAAACAGCTCCAACGACTCGGTTGTTCCTGCGATTGGAAGCGAGAACGTTTCACGATGGATGAGGCTTATGCCAAAAAAGTTCAAGAAACTTTCGTTGATCTGCACCAAAAAGGAATGATCTATCGCGGCAAGCGCATGGTCAATTGGTGTCCCATCTCGCACACCGCGCTGAGTGACGAAGAAGTCATTCCTAAAAAGCAAAAAGGGTTTCTCTATCATTACAAACTTGAAATCGTAGAGCAGCCTGGAACCTGGCTGGAGATTGCCACCACACGCCCAGAAACCATCATGGCCGATGCCGCTCTTGCCGTGAACCCAAAGGACTCGCGTTACGCGTCATTCATTGGCAAGCATGTTCGCCGTCCGTTAGGGCCTCTAGCTGAACTGCCGATTGTTGGAGATGAAGCTGTCGAAATGACTTTCGGAACAGGCATTCTCAAAGTGACTCCAGCTCATGACAAAATCGACTATGAAATTGGAATGCGTCATCAACTTTCGATCATCGATGTTCTCAATTCCGATGGCACGCTCAACGAATTCGCTGGCGAAGATTTTGCTGGTCTCGATCGTTTTGAAGCACGCGTCAAAGCCGCAGAGCGCCTACGCGAGCTCGGCTTGCTCGTGAAAGAAGAACCGCACGAAAACAATGTCGGCTTTAGCGAACGTGCGGATGTTCCCATTGAGCCACGCCTGAGCGAGCAATGGTTCTTGCGTTATCCAAAAACCAAAGAAGCACGCGCTGCGGTGCAGCAGCATTTAGTTAGATTTTTTCCCGACCGCTGGGAAAAAGTCTATGATCATTGGCTCGAGAATATTCAAGACTGGTGCATCAGCCGCCAGCTTTGGTGGGGCCATCAGATTCCTGCATGGCATTCGGCAGATCATGCTGAAATCAAAGTGCAACTCGAATCTCCAGGCGCAGGCTGGAAACAAGATGAGGACGTTCTCGACACTTGGTTCTCTTCGTGGCTCTGGGCGCACGAGACCATGAATGAGGCGACGCGGAAAAAATTTTACCCGACAACCGTTCTCGTCACAGGACCTGACATCATCTTTTTTTGGGTTGCCCGCATGATTATGGCAGGACTCGAGTACACCGGAGAACTTCCTTTCCGTGATGTCTATTTCACCGGCATCATTCGCGACAAGCAAGGTCGCAAGATGTCCAAGAGCCTCGGCAATTCCCCCAATCCGCTCGATCTGATTGCGACTTATGGCGCGGATGGATTGCGCTTCGGCATGATGAGGATCGCTCCCAACGGTCAAGACATTCGCTTTGACGAACAACAGATCGTGGAAGGCCGCAATTTTGCTAACAAACTTTGGAATGCGGCTCGCTTCCGCGAAATGCAAGGCCCGTACCAAACGGCTCCAGATCTATCGCAGCATGCACTTCCCGACATTGCCATCACACTCTTAGCTCAATTTGATGAGATGCATGCTGCTTTGCGCACTGCATATACCGAATATCGCTTTCAAGAAATAACAGGATTGCTCTACGACTTTTTTTGGGGCGATTATTGCGACTGGTTTACTGAAGCAACAAAACCGACCCTCAACGGTAATAATGAAAAAGGAAAATCTGCTATCTTAGCGACGATGGATGTCGTCCTCTCAGGATTTTTGAACTTACTCCATCCGCTGATGCCACACATCACCGAAGAACTTTGGGAACGACTGGGATTCAAGACCACATCAGGATTTGAAAATCGTTCAGATTTCTTGCTCTATGCAACTCCTCCGGAAGAAAAACTTTTAGCTCATCTCTCTGCAGAAAAAATCGACACTGCAAAAAAAGCTACGCTTCAACTTTATCAAGTCATTCACGCTGCACGCAATCTTCGCAGCGAATGTAAAATCAACGCCAAACAAGCAATTGATTTTCTTATTACTCCGAAAAACGAATCAACATCTTGGACTCCCGAGCAGCTTGAAGTTTTTACTGCCTTAGCGCGTGGAAAAAATGTCACTCTTTTTTCTGGCACCCTTCCTAAAGAAAGTGCCTCTGTCGTGACTGACCTCGGAACGATCACCATCCCACTCGAAGGCCTGATCGACCCAGAAGCAGAAAAGAACCGCCTCAGCACGGAAATCAAAAATGTGGAAAGCGAACTGGTCAAAGTGCGCGCTAAACTCAGCAATTCTGTTTTTGTTGAAAAAGTTCCCGCTACGGTGCTTCAAGAACATCAAGAGCGTGAAGTCCGCTGGCAAGAACGCCTAGGCTCATTGCAAGCGATGTTGGAGAAGATGGGTTAACCGGCCCTTTCAACCGCGAAGTGCAACACGTGAAAAAAAATAGAAAGGCTACATGATGATGGTAATCTTTAAGGTGTCAAAACCAAGGAGATTATCATGGCCAGAGGCTATCATCATGTAACCAGAGACAAACGATC
>JAPLTJ010000158.1 GCA_026398175.1 Verrucomicrobiia bacterium
CCATCTAATTCTTCCTTGCCTGCTCGCTTTCCTGTTCCTACCCTCAAGTCTAACCTAACAAAAAGTAACACACCTTTGAGTAACCCATAATGCTAGCTTTTCAGAGCAGAGTGTTGCACTTCACTTTTGAAACGGCGACTCATTTGGGGGCATCAAATAATTCCCCAGCGACACCCCCATCACCTCAAGCCCCTTGGCCAAGGCGCTTGTTCCACTTCGCTTCATCCCAAGAACCAAAATGAGGCGTTTTGGAGTTTGCATACTTCTAGCTCACATTTCTCTCAGCCCGCTGTGCAATATTACATGTTGCTTTCACGAGATAGATCGACTTGCCTTGCGATTCATAAAAAGTGCGCATGATCATTTCCGCGAGTAATCCCATGAGAAAGCTCATCACTCCCATAAGAAAAGTAAAAACGGCCATGAGAGGAAGCGGCGTTGTGATGAGCGGCTTGTGCGCTAGCAATAACAATAATAGCGCCCAGAGCGAGAATCCAAAACTTCCTGCCAAGCTAATCAAGCCACAGGCTCCAAAAACGTACATCGGCTTTTGCGCATGCCGATCGAGAAATTTTACGACCATGAGATCGAGGACAACTTTTAATACACGCTCAAGACCATACTTGGAATGACCGGTCGTACGCGCAAAATGATTGACCGGCAATTCCGTAATGCGGGCACCATGCCATTTGGTGTAGATCGGAAGAAAACGATGCATCTCGCCATAGAGCCGCACGCCCTCGATCACATCGCGTCGATAAGCTTTGAGCGAGCAACCAAAATCGTGAAGCCTCACTCCCGAAATGAAAGATATCAATTTATTGGCCATCATGCTGGGAATGTTCCGTTGCAGCGCGTTATCTTGTCGATCGCGCCGCCATCCGGAACAGACATCATAACCTTCCTCAAGCTTCGCTAACATCCGCGGAATATCTTCCGGATCATTTTGGTAATCGCCATCCATCGGGATGATCACCTCTCCCGAGGCATAATCAAAGCCAGCCATCATGGCTGCGGTCTGACCAAAGTTACGACGAAAATGAATGATCTTTGCTTGAGAATAGTTCGCCGCAAGTTGATCCAGCACCTCCGCACTCCCATCATGGCTTCCATCATTGACAAAAATTACTTCGTACGGCTTCCCAAGACGATCCATCACTTCTCGAATTTTTGTAAAAAGCGGAGTAATCGCTTCACACTCGTTGTAAATGGGGATAGTGATGGAAATCATGATGAAGAAAAAGTAATGAGTAATAGCTAATGGGTAAAGAGTTCTTTTTCGTGTTCTTTCGCATGTTTCGCGGTTAAATTTTTTCTATCCTGATGTCATTAATAAAAAACAACCTGCTCACCAAACTGCGCGACGTCCCGCATCAGCCGGGCGTCTATGTGATGCGGGATCGCTTGCATCGTATCATCTATGTTGGCAAGGCGCGTGATTTGAGAAAACGACTTGCCAATTATTTCACTCCCTCTCGTCTCACTCGCGCTGACCTCAAAACACGCGCTCTGATCGAAAGCATTCATGATTTCGAATATCATCTTGTTAAAAGCGACACCGAAGCGATTTTATACGAGGGAAAACTCATCAAAGAATGGCGCCCTAAGTACAATATTAGCTTTCGCGATGACAAGCGATTTCTCCTCGTCCGCGTACAGCTCAGTGAGCCCTTCCCTCACTTTCAGCTCACTCGTTTGCGCAAAGAAGATGGGGCTCGCTATTTCGGTCCTTTTCCCAATGCTCCAGCACTACGGCAGACGCTAAAGACCATGACTAAAAAATTTGGCATCCGTTCCTGCCGACCTTTAGAGCCAACAGAAAAAGATTTCAAGCATTGCCTCGATCACATCATTCAAAACTGCTCAGCTCCTTGCATTCAACGCGTCACCCGTGAAGAATATCGTCAACGCATCTTAGAAGCTTGTGATTTTCTTGAAGGCAAGTCGCGAACGATGATTGACGATATTGAAAAGGAGATGCAACACGCTGCCGAGCGCCTTGATTTCGAAAAAGCAGCCTCGCTGCGTAATCTCTTCACCAGTTTGCAAACCACCACAGAGCCAGCACGTCGCTTTACTCGCAAATCTCTTCCTGGCAGCATCGATCCTGAGGCTGATCTCATCGAGCTCCAGCAGCTCTTGCATCTTCCAACAGAACCACGGGTTATGGAATGTTTTGATATTTCAAATATTTCCAACACTCACATCGTGGCTTCGATGGTGCAATTCAAGAACGGCGTTCCTGAACGAAAAAATTATCGCCGCTATCGCATCACGACAACAAAAACCCAAGATGATTTTGCCAGCATGGCTGAAGTAGTGCGCCGACGCTATCGCAGGATTCTTGAAGAAGCAAAAAAAGAAATTCAAGACTCCACATCTCAAGAATCAATTTTGGAACAACTGCAATCGCACTTCAAAAACTTAGACAAACATTCTCCGCTCCCCGATCTCATCATTGTCGACGGCGGCAAAGGCCAATTGAGCTCTGCTTGCAAAGAACTTCAACTCTTGGGGATTGCTGACGTTCCTATTATTGGATTAGCGAAAGAGTTTGAAGAAATTTATCGCCCTGGAGAAATGTCTCCCATCAGACTTAGTAAGAATATCGGAGCCTTGCGTCTTCTCCAACGCATCCGTGATGAAGCTCATCGCATCGCCAATGGTTATCATGAGCTCCTTCTGCGCAAACGCGTTTCAGAAAGCGCACTCGACGATATTCCTGGAATCAGCGATGCCAAGAAAAAGCTTTTGTTAAAAACATTTGGAAGCGTCCGTCGTCTTCGCCAGACCAGCCTTGAAGAGATGGCTGCGACAAAAGGAATCGGTCCAAAATTAGCAACAACGATTAAAAAAGTTTTTTTTGAAAAAAAAGTTTAGCAATGAATCAAAAGAAGAGAGATTATTCCATGCTTTTTAACACCATCCTCGATACTGTTGGCAAAACTCCTCTCGTCCGCTTTCAACGCGTTGCACAGGGACTCTCTTGCGAGATGTATGGTAAGTGTGAATTTTTTAATCCTGGAGGTTCTCTCAAAGATCGCATTGGCAAGAGGATGATTGAAGCAGCGGAACAAGCTGGCCAGATCAAACCTGGAGATACGCTCATTGAAGCAACTTCAGGAAATACGGGAATCGGTCTTGCTGTGGCTGCTGCAGCAAAAGGATACAAGCTCATCATCACGATGCCAGAAAAGATGAGTCATGAAAAAGAAGTCGTCCTAAAGGCCATCGGAGCCACTATTTATCGGACTCCGACGGAGGCTGCCTTTGATGCACCAGAGAGTCACATCTCCCTTGCAAAAAAGTTACAACTCGAAATTCCCAACTCACATATTCTCGATCAATATAACAATCCCGCCAACCCTGATATTCACTATCGCACCACCGCACAAGAAATCCTCGATGATGCTGGAGAAGGTCTCGCGATGGTCGTTGTCTCGGTCGGAACTGGCGGTGCTATCACGGGAATCGCTCGCAAACTTAAAGAAGCGAATCCCAACATCACGATCGTTGGCGTTGATCCCCATGGTTCCATCCTTGGCGGCGGCACGGAGATTCACTCTTACCATGTCGAAGGAATCGGTTACGACTTTTTTCCTAAAGTTCTCGATAATTCCCTCGTCGATGAATACGTCAAAACGCACGATAAAGAATCCTTCTTGATGGCGCGTCGCCTCATTCGCGAGGAGGGATTACTTGTTGGAGGATCTTCTGGAGCCACTGTTTATGCGGCTCTCCACGCAGCTAAGCGTCTTAAGAAGGGAGAAAAATGCGTGGTTATTTTAGCAGATGGCATTCGCAACTACCTCACGAAGTTTGTCGATGATGCTTGGATGAAGGAAAACGGCTTTGCTGAATGATTCTCAGCGATAGAAGCGATGGAAGGGATGAAGAAAAAATCAACCGCTAAATTCGCTAAAAGACGCTAAAACTTGTTCCCGCGAAGGAGGGAATTCATTACATTTCTCTTTCGTGTTATTTCGCGTATTTTGCGGTTTAAAAAATCCTTTTATCCCTTCCATCGCTTCTATCGCTGTGAATCTCTTTTCTTTTAAACTTTTATGAAACACTCACACCATCTCAATACTCGCGTCATTCACGCAGGACAAAAACCTGAACCGATTACGGGAGCAGTCATGACCCCTGTTTTCTTAAGCTCTACTTTCGCTCAAGAAAGTCCAGGCAAGCATACGGGTTATGAATATTCTCGGACTGGCAATCCGACTCGTCATGCTTATGAAGAGTGTGTCGCTAATTTAGAAAGCGGCACGCGAGGCTTTGCTTTTGCTTCTGGCATGGCGGCTACAGCCACTATTTTAGAGCTTCTTCAACCAGGCGATCATATTATTGCTAGTGATGATTTGTACGGTGGAACCTATCGCATCCTCGAACGTGTCCGCAAACGCTCTACTGCCCTTGAGATCAGCTTTGTTGATTTTACCGACACGGCAAATGTAGCAAGAGCGATTCAATCGAATACCAAAATGATTTGGGTGGAGACGCCAACCAATCCGATGTTGAAATTAGCTGATCTAAGAAAAATTGCTGCTCTTGCAAAAAAACATCAGCTCCTAACGGTCGCTGACAATACTTTTGCAACTCCAATTTTTCAACGCCCGCTGGAATTGGGATTCGATATCGTCGTTCACTCCGCTACGAAATATATCAATGGTCACTCTGACGTGATCAACGGTGTTGCTGTCATTCGAGACAATCCTGAACTCGGACAACAAATCCACTTTTTGCAAAACAGCACTGGCGGCATCGCTGGAGCTTTTGACAGCTTCTTGGCGCTGCGTGGCGTGAAGACATTGGCCCTTCGCATGGAACGTCATCATGCCAACGCGATGGAACTGGCATCCTGGTTGGAAAAGCATCCCAAGGTTGCTCGTGTGATTTATCCTGGACTCAAAAGCCATCCACAACATGCGCTCGCCTGTGAACAGATGAGTGGCTTTAGCGGCATGATTTCGCTCGATTTAAAATATGATCTCGAAGAAACAAAAACTTTCCTCAAGCGCACTGAACTCTTCACCCTTGCAGAAAGCCTCGGCGGCGTCGAAAGCCTTATCGAACACCCTGCACTGATGACTCACCTCGCTGTTCCTAAAGAACAACGTGAACTCCTCGGTATCCGTGATGGCTTTGTCCGTTTATCCGTTGGCATCGAAGCTGTGGAAGATTTGAAAAAAGATTTGGAGAATGCGTTGAAGTAAAAATCTTATATGTTGTTTTTGAAGTCTTGAGGCCTAGCTGGTAGGCTCCTCCGAGAATGGGTCACACAACTCGTCGGAGGAGGAAGTCTACCAGCGGGCCTCAAGAGAAAGATAGGCTGTCAGCCTACCAAGTAATTGATAGA
>JAPLTJ010000044.1 GCA_026398175.1 Verrucomicrobiia bacterium
AAGGACGCGGTAAACTTGGTCCGCAAAAACCAACTGTACCAATCAAAGACATCCTGTTATATCCTTTGACTCGTAACTTTAGAAAAATCCTGAATGCGGAAAAACAGTCAGCCACGTGTTAGCCGAATGTTTACAAATTTTTTTAAAAAAGAGTTGACTCTTTTTCTCACTCTGATTGAGTTATCTGCAGCAATAGCAAGTCATGAGTTGATGGATCAACTCTCCGCTCACAAATTATTAAGAGCAGCTGTTGCAGTACTTCATGGTTGTTCATGTGAGAACCTTCACCTGAATTTTCGTGTTTCCTTAATTACTGGAATTTTTTCTTTGTTAGTATCATTAGAATTTTTCTAAGTTAGTTTTTTCCTCGCAGTAAAGTTGTACCCAAAAACTTTTTGAGCTGCTCGCCTTTTTTACTCCATCGATTTTCAATTTAAATATGCAAGATACGTCATCACACTCAACGCCTCCACCAATTCCAGGAGCTCCTTCTGCTCCTTCCGAAACCCATTTTTCCAACACCACGTCACGCTCTTCTTCTCAGGAAGGAGGAAATAATCCCCAACAGCAGCAGCAATTTTCGCAGGGAGGCGGGCGTCCCCAACATCGTGGTAATCGTCGCCCTCGCAATCGCCGTCCTTTTCAGCGCAACAAAGATAGAGATCACCGGAATTTTCGTCCTAATCATAGTGGCCAAGGAGAAAATCAAACTCCTATGGAGAATGAATTTATTCCACTTCCTGATGCCGACCCGAATGCAGAACCGACTTTTTCAGAAGGGATCGTCGAGCTTTCAGGGAAAGGATTTGGTTTTTTACGAGAAGCCCGTCGTGGCTATGCAGCCTCTCTCAATGATATTTTTGTAACACCTGAAGTGATTCGAGGATTCAATCTTCGTGATGGTGTTTACATCAAGGGAGAGACACGCCGCGGTCAACGAGGATGGCAATTGTTTAGATTGACTGAAATAGAGGGCGAGGATCCTGAGAAATTTAGAAACGTTCCTCTTTTTGAAGAGCTGACAACCATTAGCCCTCTGGAGCGTGTTGTGTTGGAGACAACGCCAGAGCGTTATACCACGCGGATCATCGACCTAATGGCTCCTATTGGAAAAGGACAGCGAGGCCTTATTGTGGCTCCGCCACGGACGGGCAAGACAACGCTGTTGCAGCATATTGCTGACGCTGTGATTAAAAATCATCCGACGATGAAATTGATCATTCTCCTCGTTGATGAACGTCCTGAAGAACTCACGGAAATGCGACGCACCTTTCCTCAAGCAGAACTCTATGCCAGCTCTAACGATTGTGATTTGAAGAGTCACACACGGATTGCCCAGTTGGCGATTGAACGTGCGAAGCGCCTTGTTGAGCAGGGGAAAGATGTTTTTGTCCTCATGGATTCCTTGACGCGTATCGGACGTGCTTTCAATAACTCCATGAAGGGAGGCGGTCGCACGATGAGTGGTGGTGTGGATGCACGGGCGATGGAAATTCCGCGTAAACTTTTTGCAGCAGCTCGTAACACGGAAGAGGCTGGATCGCTCACGATTGTTGCTTCTGCTCTCATCGAGACGAACAGCCGCATGGATGATCTGATTTTTCAAGAGTTCAAAGGAACTGGCAATATGGAGTTGGTGCTCGATCGGAAAATTAGTGAACAACGCATCTATCCTGCCGTTGATATTTTTCTTTCAGGAACACGGCGCGAAGAGTTGCTCCTTCCTCCAGAAGATCTCCATAAAATTAACATCATCCGCCGCGGATTGGCTGGGCATAAGCCGATCGAGGCTATCGAGCGCATTCTTTCCTTTATTAGAAAGTATCCGACGAATGTAGAGGTCCTGAAAAATATTCCTGCGTGAGGTAGCTAAGAAAAGAAAAAGAATCTCTTCTAAAGCAGCTGCCAGCCGCCTAGAACAAGCAGCGCAAGCCCATACAGCAATCCGCTCCATGCGAGGCAGCGCCAGAGTTGCGCGCGGCTTGGGGCTGTAATAAATGTGATGAAGTTACGAAAAAGGTAAGGCATGCCAACGCTGAATAGGCCAATAATCACCCAGAGGTAGGCTAGGAGCGAGAGCAGGAGAGGGAGAGCTCCTGATTGCAGGAAGGTGAGTTCGAGCAAAGGACGCGCCGCTAGGAGCGCTAAAAACCCAAGCGAGCGGACTGCTAAAAAATCAGGAACTAGCCATCCAAACAATCCGCCGCCAATAATAATTCCACCAACGATGGGATTTCGCAAGGAGCTGAACTCTCCAAGGTCGGTCGTCAGTGCCAATGCCAATGTCCAAATCAGAGCGATTCCAAATAGCAACTTTCCAAAAAACGGAGAGCGCGGAAAACGTTGTGCAAAAGCTTTAAATGGCTCGGGGGCCAAAAGCGCAACGAGATGTTTGATCATGATGGCAAGACCGAGAAGGAGAGCGATGATGGGAAGCATGGAAAGAAAGTAAAGGGTGAAGAGTAAAGAGTGAAGAGTGTTTTTATTGCAGTCTCTTCAAGGCTTCCGTAGCGGCTGCAACCTCAGCCTCTTTTTTGCTGCGCCCTTCTCCAACGCCAAGTTCGTTTCCTTCCCAGATAACGCGACAGCGAAAATATTTAAGGTGAGCTTTTCCTCGTTCTTCCAAATGCTCGTAGCAAGGGGCAGCAGGAGCTTTTGATTGGAGTAGCTCTTGAAGGTGTCCTTTAGGGTTGATCTCTTCAGGCTCTAGCGCCACTCGATGTAAGTTTTCTGCAGCTTCTTGTAAAATAAACTTACGCGCTCTTGAAAAATCACTATCTAAATAAATAGCTCCAATGAGTGCTTCAAAAGAATCTCCTAAAATCGAAGAACGTTCACGTCCGCCACTGGTTTCTTCTCCTCGTCCCATGATGAGGTATTTTCCAAGCTCCAGGCGAGAAGCGTAGGCTTTTAAGGCAGTGCGAGAGACAAGGCGAGTTCTGATTTTTGTCAACGGACCTTCTTCAAATTCAGGGAAGATTTCAAAGAGATGCGTTGTGATGACGAGTTGCAAAACGGCATCGCCCAAAAATTCCAACCGCTCATTATCGAAAGGGTTCTGCGCTCGGTCGAGAGCAATGCTCGAATGGGTGAGAGCCTCAGTCAAGAGTTGTGGATTTTTAAAATGGTAACCAATTTTATTTTCGAGATCTTTAACGAGAGCCTGCATCTCTTGTCGTGTCTGTGGAGATCGTGAAGTCATTCGTGAACTCATTTTTTTCTTTCTGGAAGATGATGAAGTCATTTCTAGATTGGTATTCTGATCTCTGATCGCAGAGTTTTTCTTAGATCCAAAAAGTTTATGGATGATTTTTAAGAGTGGAGGCGTTGCCATGAAGTAATGATAGATTACAAGAGAGTTAGGACTTTGCAAGTGGAGGGTCTAACTTTCAGTAGAAGTTGAAGAATAACTTGTGTGGGCAGCACCTTTTGGCAGGAGAGGAGTTTTTTCATTTTTTTGCATGAGAGTGCGCCATTGCAAGGTATTTTCTTCCTCTTCTAATGTGCGAATGAGGAGGGAATATGCCAGGGCATCAGGCATCAACGAACGAGTTTGCAATAAGATGGATGACCAGTAAGAAAGAGCAGGGAGTGCATTAATAGGATCTTGAAAGGAACTTTTTTCTAGTGCTCCAGTTGTAGGGTTAGAATGTTGGAGTACCTGTTCACCATCATCATCAACGAATTGAAAATTTCTTTGGCCTACTGATGCTCTTGAGGGAGATGTAGCTCTTTGAAGTAATGAATTAGAAGGTTGTTTGTCTTCGCGATAAAGGGGATGCCAAAGGTCTATTTCTCGATTTTTCACAAAAAGAATTTGTGGAAGTTGTTTTTTAGAAATATTGGCAGCTGTGTGCCATTTCTTGCAGCCAGGACAATAGGTCAGCGTTTTAAAAAGTAGTAAGCATGGTTCTGGTAAAGTTAATTTGGATGAAGTGCTATTTCTTTTTTCTGAGATAGCAGCTGGATTAGGATTGCGGCTGATCGCTGCTGAGGAATCTTGGGGCTCAAAATTTCTTCGTTCTTGCTGCGTGAGATCATCAGCTGATAGAGGCTTTTTTTCAGAATTTTCTTTCTCTGAAAACATCATCAACGGTGAAGGATTTTTTTGAGAGACGACGACGTAGCGGCTTTCTTTTTCCTTTAAAGCGGAATCTGTTTCTTGATTATTGTCAGGGGCAAGTGAGGCTTCATCATCGTTGATGGCCATGGGAGGATTGTCTGGAAGTGTGGCGCTGCCTTCTTCGGCAGCATGGAGGTCAAAAGTGAGGGCTAACAAAAAAAGAATAAAAAATTTCATGAGGAAAAAATATTGGGGTATGGTGGAGGTCACGGTAAGGCAGAAGAAATCATCTTTGCTGCAGGCAAGGGGCGGTAGGCGCCTCGAGCATTGAGGGGCATAGTCAAAGTGAAGGATATGACGACGCTAGCTGGATCCCCACTTTTGCAGGGATGCCATCACTTTGTGGTGGCAACTATCGTGTAGCGATGCACGCTAAGCCATACGAGGCGGCTGAAGAAGGGGCCTCATGATAGGGCCGACATAAAGATTTTTCTTAATGAAAGAAAATTGGAATGAAATCGGGAAATTTTTTGAAAAAGAAAAAGGTTGTTCTAAAACTCCTTCTTTCTTTTTGAAGGTTTCATTCACAAAAGTATTTTTCTTTTCTTGCTGTTTTGCTTGTTCAATTTTTTTACAAAGAGAACAACGGTATTTTCCGCTCAATGTTTTTTCTACCGCCGAAGAAAAAGAACCTTGCGAAGAATAGGACTGAATCATGTGTCCCCAAGCAACACTTTGAAGAACGGCCCAGTATCCTCCGCTCAGGGAAAAGAGTGCCATGGCAATGAAGAGAGTGCCAAGCAAGCGAAACGTGCTTTGAAATTTAATGCTGAGCATCAGTAAATTGATTTAACTAGAAGAAATGCTTTTTCGCTAGGAAATTTTTTTCTTGGTACGTCAGACGAAGAAGTGTTATAACGATCGCTCTGTTTTCCAAAAAAATAGAAAGTATTGGATCGCTAGCTCAATGGTAGAGCAGTTGACTCTTAATCAATTGGTTCCCAGTTCGAGTCTGGGGCGGTCCACTTTAAAAACAACATGCCTCCTCGTCATTCGAGCGGACGCTGGAATCCAGGCGAAGGTCAATTCAATTTTGGATAGTAGCGTTAAAAAACTCTAAATTGAAAAGCACTGTTATTTTGAAAAAAGTAAAATATTTTTGCTTATAAAACCGAATAACAATTGTCAGTCTCCTGGATTCCAGCGTCCGCTGGAATGACGATTGTGAGGACGAAAGCGACGTTACTTTCGTATATGTTACTCGCTCGGAGTATAAGGCGTGACCTTAGTTCCTTGCAGTGAAATACCTGCCATCAATCCTTGCTGATTAAAAAAGAAAGCATAAATATCTTTTTGCAAGGTTGTCGTTGAAAGGCCAGCAGCCACTCCCATGTCAACCACGGTCAAGTTTGGAGCACCACCTAATTCAAAACCATCACTCTGGTTAAGATAGTTGAGCGCTTTGGTATTCATGAAAAAGAGAGCGTAGCCAAATTTTTGTAACCCTGCTTGCAGTCCCCAAGAGACCGCAGTGCTGTTGTAGTAACCAGCAACTGTGTCACCAGTAAATAAAACGCCATCGCCTCGTTGAGCTCCAAACATGAGGCCACCTTTCCAAATACCAGGGAAAACTAAAACGCCGACGGCTTGACTCCCCACAATGCGTGCTTTCGGATTTTTCTTATAGAGTTCTTCTAATGCTTTCCGGCCTTCTTTTTCTAACTTATGAGCGCCGGCGGCCATAGCAGGAGTTGCAGGAAATAAGGCAAACAAAGAAAGGACTAGGGCGAGCAAGATGTTTTTTTTGAACATAGTGATAGAAGGTTTTATTTACTTCTAAGGAAGGCAATGAAGTCTGTCAACGAAGTTGTTTTAGCTTTTCTTTAAAGCTGCTCTCACACCCTTTCCATAAGCAGCATCTGCTTGATCAAAAAGCAGGCATTGTCGTTCCTGAATTTCTTTGGGGACTCCCTTTATTGCTACGGCAATGTTAGAAAAGAGACGTTCTTGAGCATCAGGTGGCATCAACCGGAAAAGGTCGCCGGCTTGCATAAAGTTGTCATTGCCTGAATTTCCATCATAACGATCGACAACGGCATGGCCGAGATCCTGAGGCGGTTCAGCGAAACTTGGATCTTCTTTTGGGCCTCCAAAACTATTTGGTTCGTAATAGGCGTCTCCCATTGTTGGCTCATCAAAACGCATTGCACCATCATGATGATAAGTTGCCATCGGGCATTTAGGACGATTGACTGGCAACATCTCGTAGTGAGTTCCCAAACGGTGACGATGAGCGTCAGCGTAACTAAAGACGCGGGCTTGAAGCATTTTGTCAGGCGAGAAGCTGATGCCCGGAACGATGTTAGATGGCGAAAAAGCAGCTTGTTCAATCTCTGCAAAATAATTTTCAGGATTACGATTCAATTCCAAGATACCGACATCGATGAGTGGATAATCTTGGTGAGGCCACACTTTGGTGAGATCAAAGGGATTAAAACTGCAGGCGGCAGCTTGTTCTTCGGTCATGACTTGGATTTGCATTTTCCAACGTGGAAAATTTTTTCCTTCGATCGATTCAATGAGATCACGTTGATTGCTTTCACGATCTTGGCCAACCAGTTTCTCTGCTTCGGCATTGGTCATGAATTTAATGCCTTGTTGCGTTTTAAAATGAAACTTCACCCAATGACGCTCTCCGCCTTTGCTGATAAGGCTGTAGGTGTGGCTTCCATAACCATTCATGTGACGAAAATTGAGAGGGATGCCGCGATCGGAAAACAGAATTGTGACTTGATGCAGGCTCTCAGCGGAAAGCGACCAAAAATCCCACATCGCAGTCGTGCTACGAAGGTGCGTTTTGGGATGACGTTTTTGAGTGTGGATGAAGTCAGGAAATTTGTAAGGGTCGCGCACGAAGAAGACCGGCGTATTGTTTCCAACAAGATCCCAGTTTCCCTCTGGCGTATAAAACTTCATTGCAAATCCGCGCACGTCGCGCTCGGCATCGGCGGCGCCGAGTTCACCAGCGACGGTGGAAAAACGAACAAGGCATTCTGTTTTGGCCTTGGGTTGCAGCACGTCGGCTCGTGTATATTTTGAAATGTCGCCAGTGATCGTTAGCGTGCCATACGCTCCGGAGCCTTTGGCATGAACGGTCCGCTCGGGAATGCGCTCACGATTTTGATGCGCTAATTTTTCGAGAAGCTGAAAGTCTGTCATCAAGAGCGGGCCGCGTGGACCAGCAGTGAGACTATGTTGATTGGTAGCGAAGGGGCAACCTGCGGTGGTAGTGATGGTTTTGTTGGAGCTCATAGTGATAGATATTTTTAATATGAAATATTCGGATTAACAACAAAAGAAGAGAAAAAGAACCAACCGCGAAACACGCTAAAAGGCGCTAAAAACCAGGGGTGAACAAAAATAGCATGAGGATGAGAAAAATAGGAGCAATTTCGACAGAGGAAACCGCTGGAAGTCCTCTGTAGCAGGAGAAAAATATTATCAGTAACATATTGATTTCCTGGATGATTTGCTGAAATCTATGTTTTCCAACAGGCCGCTATGACCATAGCACCCCACCTGACAGACATGGCCTACAGGTCAAATAAAGAGGTTTTTTGGAACTGCGGCACTATCAAAAACCGTGACTACAAAGGTAGAAACCTTGGTAGCCCGAATATTTCATACCCATCTACTGCAACCTGCTGGAAGACAGATTGATGCTGCGTTAAACTTGAATTTAGACTTGGGCGGTATGTACGCATACAGCCCCGCGTCAAAATCCAAGTTGTGCCTTGTCCCATCAGCCTTCGCACGGCGTCTCGTCACGAAGTGTATGAAATATTCGGGCTAGAGCATTTTCACTAAAGTTGTAGCCGCGCATTGCGGCGTCACTCCGGTGCTCGCGTCCTCGAGTATTAGATATACACTGCGGGTCTGCGGTTGAACTCGCTCGCTCCCGCTCGGATCGCCCCTGTGGGGCTGCCTCCGGCAGTCCATCCAGCGGCCTCCCGGCCGGCTGTATTCTCGTTCCTGGCACTGCATCGGCTACAGCTTCATTTAAAACGCTCTAGTGTTGAAACGTTGAAGGGTTGAAGGGTTGAAAGTAAGTTTAAGCTTCGGTGAAAATCTTTATAAAAATTGACAACAAAAACAGTATTGATTTTCTAACTCAGGGCAACATGTTAGCATGAGCCTCGTTTCAAGCTTTCAACTTCTCCCATGTCTAACAAACGCCTCCAATTCGGAATTCTTTTTTTTGCTCTCTTTATCGACATGTTGGGGTTTGGAATTGTCATGCCCATTTTGCCGCGCTATGCAGAATGTCTAGGAGCTACCTCGTGGCAAATAGGATTGTTGGTGGGAATTTTTTCGATGGCGCAATTATTTATGTTGCCATTTTGGGGGCATCTTTCTGATAAGATCGGACGCAAGCCTGTTTTAATCATCAGCATGATGGGAACAGCTGTCGGTTATTTGATTATGAGTATGACACGCTCGATGACAATCATGATGATCGGACGTTCATTGGATGGAGCTTCTGGCGGAAACATGGGTGTGATTCAAGCTTCGGTGAGCGATATCACCAAGCCGGAAGAACGTTCTCGCATGATGGGAATTTTAGGCGCGGCTTATGGGATAGGATTTATTTTTGGTCCGGCGCTTGGAGGATGGGCCTCGCACCGTTATGGATTTTCTACGCCGATGTGGATGGCTGCTGGATTGGCTGGTATCAATGCAATCCTGATCATGATTTTTCTTCCTGGGTCTACAAAAAAGAAGGAAAAGGCGCTGAAGCAACGGGCTTCTTTGCTGATGCTTTGGGAGCATGTAGAGCGCAAAATTTATATCGCTGCACTGCTGACCTTTTTTTTCTTTGTCCTTGGCTTTTCGATGATCGTGACACTGATAGCGCTCTTTTTCTATCATCGCTACGGAATTAATGCGCTCGAGATAGGTTATATTTATGCGATGTTTGGAGTGATTGCTATTGTCCTTGAAGGAGGGCTCTTTGGCATGCTTGCAAAAAAATGGGGAGATCGAAAGTTAGCCATCGTTGGAGCGCTTTTGTTAGTCACTACTTCTTTTTATATGCCTCTCACAGCTAGCGTTGGAGCTGCTGTAATAGCTTGCGCGGTGTTTGCAATTGGGGACAGTCTGCTAACGCCATCGCTCCCTTCTATTGTTTCGCGGAGTGCTAAAGAGGAATGGCAAGGAACAGTATTTGGTTTTTATCAATCAGCTGGTTGCCTAGCACGATGTTTTGGACCGGTCTTAGCAGGATTTTTTCTCACGATAAATTTTCAAGGTTCTCATTATGCTTTAGCTTCTTTTTGGATTGCGGCAGGATTTTTACTGCTTTCCTTTTTCTTTTCGCTCAGACTACCTCGAGCTTGATTTGGAAAAATTTATTTTTTCAGGCATGCTTTGAAGGCTTTATAGCAACTGGATGAACAGAAGAAGTAAAGGGTGAAGAGTAAAGGGTAAAGAGTGCTGAGACAAAATTTTCTGTGGGCTCTTTTTTTAAAGAAGATGGTCTGTCAAAATAGGAATTTCGAAATATTGATTTTATCTACAACTTAAAAATACTCTTCACCCTTTACTCTTCACTCTTTACTTTGTCTGTAGCTAAACCAGGCATCAAAGAAAACAGAAAAATCTTTTCAAAACTCACTCCACTTAAGAAAACAATATGATCTTGGATTTTTTAAATTGGCAATCGCTCATCCTGCTGAGTGTTTTAGTCGGATTGGAATTGGTTTTGGGCATCGACAACATTCTTGTGATTTCCTTGGTGGTGGAGCCGCTCCCTTTTCACCTTCGGCAACGAGCTCGACGAGTTGGGCTGTTGATTGCTCTCCTCTTGCGGATTTTCTTTATTTCAGGAGTTCTTTCTTTAGTTCGACTCACGACTCCATGTATTGGTTGTTTTTCTGTGAGGGATTTATTTCTCTTAGCTGGAGGAATGTTCTTAATGGCTAAAGGAGTTTTTGAGCTTTATGACATGTTGTTTCATAAGAAAAAAGAGGAGGTTAAACATCTTGTTGGAAAAAATGCTTTAACAGCTGCTGTGATACAAATCATGATGCTCGACTTGCTTTTTTCCATTGATTCAGTGATCACGGCTGTGGGGTTGACGCATCATCTTACGATTATTATTGTTGCGGTGGTTCTCTCTTTTATTGTTGTGTTGTGCTATGTAGGGCCGCTCGGAGAATTTATTTTAAAATATCCGTCGCTCAAAATTTTAGCATTAACGTTTTTAGTGCTGATCGGTGCCAATTTAATTCTTCAAGGATTGCGATATCATTTTCCAGAAGAGGCAATCTACATTTCCATTGTTTTTGCTGTTGTGGTCGAATTGTTGCAGATGCTCTATCAAAAAAATCACAACCAGGGTTTCCAAAAATAAATTTTTGGAAACAGGCTGTATACTATAGGCTGTAGAGAAGTCCGGTTGATAAAAATGATGATTGAACCTAAAAGCGGTTTGTTTTTTCAAGTGATTTTTTCTGTAACCTGCAGCCTATAGACTACAGCCTTTTTCTGTGACAGACTTGATTGCTCTGTAAAAACAGAAATTTCTTTTCAAAAAATTATTCACTTTAGAACATGCCCCATGCCCGCAATAAAACTCCTCAGCACTGATTTTGATGGCACTCTAATTGATCCTTCACCAAATGATTTAGTTTCTGTATTTCCTCCAAAGGAAGCTTGCCATGAATTGCTCTCTACAGAATTAAAAGAGATCGTGCAACAAGGTGGCATCTGGGTGATTAATACGGGTCGACCACTTGACCTGCTGCTCTTGGGGCTAGAGCATTTTGATGCTCCGGTAAAACCTCATTATCTCATTACTCATGAGCGACATATTTACCATTATCACGAAAATGATGATATCGAAGCGCTTGGAGATTGGAATCGACGATGTGATGAAGAACACGATCTCCTTTTTAAAACATCGGGAGTTTTTTTTGAACGAGTGCGTCAACTCATCGCTGGATATGGAGACAAGGCGATTTTTTTAGAAAATGCGAGTGGTGTTATTGATGAACTTTTAGTGAGAGATGAAGCGCTTCTCGATGAGCTTTCTATCAGGATTTTAGAACTGCCGGGACGGCCTGAAGAATTTTGTTTTCAGCGGAGTCATATTCACCTTCACTTTTGTCATGGATCTTATAACAAGGGATCTTCTCTCAGCGAACTGAGTCGTTTCTTATCCATCCAGCCTGAGCATATTCTTGCGATTGGTGATTATCACAATGATATCAGCATGCTGACAGGTGAAGTGGCAACGATGGTTGCCTGTCCTTCAAATGCTCACGATATTGTTAAACAAACTGTCAAAAAAGCAGGGGGACATATTTCATCGCACCCAAGCAGTCGAGGGAGTGCGGAGGCGATTGGGCTTTATCGGAAGAAACAAAGTCACGAATAACTGGTTACTTCATTATTGGCGAATTCGGAAATGGCCTGCTCCCACCTTTTCAATCTCAGTCAATTTCTTTCCGACGTTACTGAGCCAAACATGGATGCTGGCGCTCGTGGCATTAATTTTTTGTGAGAGCTCAGGGACTTTTAGTCCCGCCGATCCAGCTTCGGTCAATGCTCGAAGGACATTTTGTTTTATCATGCCTCGTTGAGCCCTCTTTTTGCCAGCGGCAGCAGTCGTCGTAGAAATTTTTTTTATTTTGGAAGAGGTGATCGCTGTCGATCCATGAAGATGTGAGAGGATTTCCTCTTCAATTTTTTCGAGCTCTTGAACTAAAGTTTCTTTTTTTTCCGAGAGTTTTAGCAATTGACGTAAGACATCGGTATTTAATTTGGAAAAGTTCATAAGTAAGTATTTAATGAATCGATGGAAAATGCTATTTGTTTTGAAAATAATAAAAACATTATTTTTCATGTTCATCCTGGAGGTTCCTGCAGTTTGCTTCCTGGAGAGGTTCATTTGTGGCTTGCCACGGTTGACCATGTTCCTGATCTATCGCTATCAGCTGCTGAACAAATAAAATTAAGTGCCATGAAACTCCCCTTCGTTGCACGTCGCTTTGAGAGCACGCGAAAATTATTACGATACTTATTGCGCGCTTACTTGAACTGCCCCGATGGGCACATTGAAAAAACAGATCAAGGAAAACCATTTTTGCCGGAGTTTCCAGAATTCCATTTTAATGTTACTCATTCCAAAAAAATGATCATGGTAGCCCTCAGTAGAGGGCCAGTTGGCGTAGATCTGGAGAGGATGCGAGAACTCGATGTGCTTGCTGTTGCTAAGCGTTTTTTTTCTCCTCAGGAATTATTTTTTTTACAGAACCTGTCTTCAAAGTCTACTGATGCTGCAAATAACTGTGTCGCGCCGGTGCTCGCGTCATCGAGTATTAGCTATACACTCAGCCGCTGCGCGCCGTCGACTCCTTGTTCTTCACAAGCCTCAGCGACTTTGAAGACAGGTTCTCAGGAAGAGGACCAGGCACAAAACCAACCAACATTTTTTAAACTTTGGACAGCCAAAGAAGCTGCATTAAAGGCTGATGGGGGAGGGATAGCTTCTGGAATGAAAAACAATGTTGCTGCCATGGAAGATGGTAATGTGAGTTCTATTATTTTGGGAAAACGATCTTGGAAGATTAGCTCTTGGAATTTATCTGAGGGAGGGGAAATTTTTTTTGGAGCTGTTGCAACCTCGTTTGTTCCAGCTGTTATTCACTGGTATGATCTGAGAACGTTTGATAAGATCAACAGCTAATGTCATTTCAAGATTTTCAGTTAAGCGAAGAAGTCGTTCATGGTGCCCAAAGAATTGGGTATGTTGAGCCATCTCCCATTCAGCTCCAAGCCATTCCAAGGATTCTTCAGCAAAAAGATCTGATTGCCTCAGCTCAAACAGGAACTGGAAAAACCGCTGCTTTCGGTTTGCCTATTTTGAGTATGCTGGGATCTTCTACTGGAACGACGCGCTGTGTTATTTTAGAACCAACACGAGAATTGGCTATTCAAGTGGAGCAGGCATTTCAAGACTTTGCCGCCTTTACGGACCTGCGCGTTGCAGTGCTCTTTGGTGGAGTCGGCTATGGAGTTCAAAAAAAGGCGTTGCAAGATGGAGCTGATATCATTGTGGCCACGCCGGGACGATTTCTGGATTTATTGCAACAGGGTGAAGTTAGTTTGCAGGGCGTGAATATACTTGTTCTAGATGAAGTGGATCGCATGTTGGATATGGGTTTTCTTCCTGATGTGCGGCGTATTGTCCAAGCATGCCCTACAAAGAGACAAACATTATTATTTTCAGCGACGATTCCTCAAGAAATTGAGCGGCTTTCTCAATGGTGTCTTTCTAATCCGGAAAAGATCGATATTGGCGAAAGGCGTTCTCCTGCAGAATCAGTGACACATGCTTTTTATCCTGTAGCTGCGGCACAAAAATTTGATCTGTTGATTGCGCTTTTAGAGAAGACCGATTTTCATAGTGTCCTCATTTTTTGTCGCACCAAAGACGGAGCCGACCGTATTGCCCGTCAATTATTGCAGCAACAGCATACGGTTGCTGTTCTCCATTCTAATCGGAGCCAGCAGGAGAGGATCGAGGCATTGGATGGTTTTAAAAATGGACGTTACGAGGTCATGGTAGCAACTGATATCGCTGCACGAGGAATTGATATTGCTGGAGTGAGTCATGTGATCAATTATGATGTTCCTCAACACCCCGAAGATTATGTGCATCGTATTGGACGTACAGGCCGAGCTCAGTCAATAGGAGATGCCTTCACCTTGATGACAGCTGAAGAGCTGCCTCATGTGCAAGCCATCGAGCTTTTTATTAGCAGTAAAGTGCCGCGATTGAAGCTGGAAGGCTTTTCTTATTTTTTCACAATGCTTTTCCAAGAGGAAAAAGCAGCCAAAATGTTGCGCAATGTGAGAGGGGTCCGAACTTCCAAGGGCTATAGTTATGGGGCACGTTCTAGAAAATAGGGTTTTTTTGAAAGTGAAATTTTATTTTTGTTTAACGACTGGTCCAGCTGCAGAAAAAGTAAAGAGTGAAGAGTGAAGGGTAAAGCGTAGCTGGCGCTATCAATGAAAAGTCATTTTCTAGACATTGTTTTTTTCATGACTTTCAGCTTAAGTGATTGCTTTCGAAAAGCTGGTTTTATTACGATTTCAAATTACTCTTTACTTCGCCTGTTCACCCAGTTGCTATCAAGCTTTCAGGGCAGTGACTTTAAAGGCAGATGCTTTCAAGATAAATTCTAAGTATGGAACCGCTCTATTTTAATCCTTTAGATTTGCATAATAATTTTATTGGCACTAATCCACTAGAGCCAAATGGACCAACGGGAATTTCCATCAGGACAACGCTCGTTACGATTTCTGGTAACCTTTCTTGCTACGATCCTAGTCTCTATCAATCGTATACTTTTTTCAGCTATCCTTTCGCTCCTTATAGCTATAACGGTCCTACCACTTATTTTAAATCTACTTTAATAGGATCGAATGTAAATGTTCCTCCGCCAACTGTTGTAGGAGCTGGTCAAACTCAAATTTTTGATTTAGTTGTACAGAATTATTCGACGCAGATATTTTATTCCTATCAGTTTTCAACTTTTTTTAGCACTTATGCAGCTTCTTATCAAATAGACCCAGTAACATTTAGTGTTAGGTTTGGAACAGAGCTACAAACTTTGTATGGCAGTACCTCTTTGGCTACTGATGTCATTGCTCTTTATGAGAATGTTTATACGGAACAGATTTATTGGTATGACCTACAAACTAAGGGGTATCCTCCGGGAGATAAATATAGCAGCTTATTAGGATCAGGGTTGTATGAATCTCTTCTTGTGAATACCGTTTCGCACACACGGCAAGCAGGACTGACCATCTTGGGGAGTTCTACTTTTGTGAGCATGCTCGGTAGCAATGTCTACTCTGCCCTGTTAGACACGACGAACTCAGTTGTCATTTATCAAAACGAACAAATTAGCAGCTATTATAGCCAGTCGCTTTCCTATCAAATCAACATTGTTAATCTCACGGCAGCGCTTAATAGTGTTTCTACTAATTCAGGCAATGACGGAAGTGAAGATATTACAATAACTGTTTTTTCTTGGCATTGGGAAACCAGTCCCAATGGTTGGACTGGAAGTCAGGTCACTGCTTTTGACGGCTATACCTATAAAGAAACTGTTAATTCTTATCTTTACTTTACCTATGGTGGGACGGTTATTTATGGCACTGGTGTTGCGACTACTCAGGTTCAAGCTTTACTTTCCGTTCAGAATAATAATCTTGCTAACTCGCAAACTTTTTTAAACAATGCCGTGACAACTTTGCAGAGCCAAGTTTCTTTAGCGGGACAAATTATTACTGCTCTTGCTTCAGGAATGGAAACCCTAATAAATAATATTTAAAGTTAGCTAATTTGGGGATCACACTAAAAACCGTATAAAACCATGACCGAGAACAAAAATCAAGCTAGGACGTCTCTTAAAGATAGTGCAAAAAAAATGGAGGAGACTTTTAAGCCACTATTGACGCAAGGGGTGCCATTGTATCTTTCACGTGGTTTAACTGAACAAGACCTCGATGCATTGTATATCATCGCTTATAATTTGTATTCTGAAAAAAAATATCAAAGAGCGGTTAAAATTTTTGAGACAATTTCTTTCTATAATCATTTTGATAAACGGGGGTGGATTGGAACGGCTGCCTGTTATCAAGTGTTAGGTCGCTATAACGATGCTATTCTCTGTTATTCTTCTGCATCATTGATCGATATCGAAGATCCTTTGCCAATATTTCATTCCATAGAATGTTATATTGTTCTAAAAAGATATTCTGAAGCACGTTCAGCATTGGAGGTCATCCTGCTCCTTACTCAAGAGAACGATGAGTTTGCTAATTTAAAAAATTGGGCAATGAAGATGAAGGAAACTTTAGGAAAAGCTAACGCTTAGATTTAAATTGGGACACGCTCTAACTAGAGCGTGTCCGCAAACAGCTCATTTTTGACATTTTTTAAAAGGTGAAATTTTTTTCCTAAAAAGCAGCTCCGTTTTTCACCAGGGCAGCAGCAATTTTTAACACACTTCGATTGACAAGTGAAGTGCAACACACTCAC
>JAPLTJ010000173.1 GCA_026398175.1 Verrucomicrobiia bacterium
CGATTTAAAACATTTGCTTCTTGAAGATCTTTTGTAAAATTCATCAAACTTTTTTACAACAACGATCGAAATACGTCTATCTTTTTTTAAAAGATTATTTATCCATCAGCTTATTATGACTTTGACCGAGGTCTTCCTGCTGCGAAAGGGCTCACAAAATCTCCACGCTGCACGATGGCAACGCCTTTAAGAACGCTTTGCCATAAGATTTGTTAACCAGGCGGCTGTCGAGGATCGCAACGATCCCGTGATCGTTTTTATTGCGAATGAGGCGACCAACTCCTTGGCGCAATTTTAAAATGGCTTCGGGGAGCGAGTAGTCGCCAAAAGCATTTCCGCCCGAGCGGGTGATTTGCTCGAGTTTGGCCTCGGTGAGCGGCTGATCAGGCGTTGCAAAAGGGAGTCGCGTGATGATGACGTTGGAAAGGGCCTCTCCAGGAATGTCGACGCCAGTCCAAAAACTCTCCGTGCCAAAAAGGACGCACGGTTTTCCCGAACGGAACTCTTCCAACATGCGCGTGCGAGAAAGATTTTCTCCTTGGACGAGAAGCTGCCATTTTTTCCGATCAAAGAAAGTCTGCATCTTTTGAGCGACGGCCTGCATGGTTTTATAACTCGTGAAGAGGACAAAGGCGCGGGCCTGGCTCAGTTCGGTAAAATGAGCGATCCATTCTTCCAGGGCAGCCTCATAGCGCTCGTCGCGCGGATCAGGCATGGTGCGGACAAGATGAATTTTCATCTGCTCTTCGTAATCAAAAGGAGAGCCGAGCTGCAGAGCCGCTACATCAGAGGCTCCGACGCGATTCCGAAAATACGAGAGATTGGGAGTACCTGTCGAAAGCGTCGCGCTTGTTAAAATGGCACTGGCTCCCTTGCGAAAAAGAAGTTGCTGGAGATGGCGATCAATGCTGACGGGGGCCACCTGCAAATTATAAAAGGACGAGGTCTTGCCAGTTTTTTCAACCCAGTAGACGGAATCGGGCTCGCGCTGTTCTAAAAAGGTAACGATCCCCTCCTCGATCTCTTCCAATTGTGTGGCCAAATCGCTCAACTCGGATTGAGTCGTCTCGTTTTCTACAGCCTCCGCAGCGCTTGCTACCAAGACGCTCAGCCGGTGCAATCGATGGATCAAGGTGTTCTCTATTTTTTCTAACGCGCCCAGATCTTTTTCTCGAAGGCGATGCTCGCGTCCTTTTTGAAAGCGGCAGAGAGCTGCAATCTGTTCAAAAAAGAGGTCAGCCTCCGGTAGCATTTCAGACACAGCGGTGATGGCCGTTGTCGCTTTGACCTGCTGTAAAAGACCTTTGTGCGTTTTTGGATAATAAAGTCGGTGCAAGATCTGGCGGAGTCCATATTGAGAGATGGTGATGCCAAGATGACGAGAGGCGATGCTTTCCAGCGTGTGGGCTTCATCAAAAATCACAAAGTCATTGGGGAAGAGATATCCCTTTTCAGAAGAAGAAGCATCTTCTAGTAGCGTAAAAAAAAGAGGATGGTTGAGGATTAAAATGGGAGCTGTTAACGAACGGCGACGCGCCACTTGATAAAAGCAGCGTGGATTTTTGCCGCAGATTTTGGGAGTGCAGAGATGACGCTCGCTGCAGACCTGAGCCCAAATCTGAGGATCGGGAACTTCTGGAAGATCGCTTAACGTGCCGTCGGTCGTGGTTTCACTCCAGAGGCGAAGGCGTTCTAATTGAGGAAGTGTCTCTGCTGAGAAGAGGTCGTTGCCATGTTGCAAGGCGCGTTCTAGGCGTGCTGGACAGAGGTAGTTCTGACGGCCTTTGAGAAGGACTGCTTCACACGAGATCCCCAAAATTTTTTCTAATAGCGGAATATCTTTGTAGAGGAGCTGCTCTTGCAACGTGATCGTGTGCGTGGAGATGATCGCCTTGCGTCCCGCGTGCAATGCCGTTAAGAGAGCAGGAATGAGGTAGGCGAGTGACTTGCCGACGCCTGTTCCGGCTTCGACCACCAGATGTTGTTCATTTTCTAAAGCCGCCGCAATGGCATTCGCCATCTCTTCTTGTTGCGGGCGCTTTTCAAATCCAGGAATGAGAGCGAGCGGACCTTCTTCGCTGAAGATCTTGGCAACAGCGGCTGATAGGGAATGAGGCTGAAGACTGAAGGCTGAAGGCTGAAGATTATTCACAGAACTCCATATTAAAAAAAAGAGTTAAACATTGAAACGGTAAAATTTTTTATAATGTTTTGATATTCAAATTCTGTTCGTATTGCAGTCAGTTCTAATAAAAAATAACTTCAACTATTGATGAGGTTTATTTAGCCTTCCGCCTTTAGCCTTTAGCCTTTAGCCTATCAGCAATGGATCTCCTCGATTTATACGTACTCAAAAAATTTCTAGTTCCTTTTTTCTATTCCATTGTTGGATTTGTTGCGATTTGGTTTGTGTGGGATTTGAGTAGTAACGCGCCCGATTTTATTCAAGGGCATATCTCTTTTGGAACGTTGGTTCATTTTTATTTGACTCAGATTCCAGAGGTGATGGTACTCAGTATTCCAGTGGCGATCTTGCTAGCCCTTCTTTACTCCTTCACGCAGATGTCGCGCCACAATGAAATTATTTCGATGCACTGCAGTGGACGAAGTCTTTATCGTATTTTTTTGCCTTTCGTGTTTGTGGGGTTGGTGCTGGTGAGTCTTGTCACTTATTTTAATTATCAGCAGGCGCCGCAAGCCAAGGCGATTAAAGATCAGCTGAAAGATGAGATTAGAACTGGATTGAAGAGCACCAAGTTTTTAAAAAATCATCTTTTCCGTAATCGAGTGGATAATCGCACTTGGTATATGCAGGCGCTCGATATTTTTCATCAACGAGCTTATCAACTCCAGATCATTCAGCAGGATGCTGGCGGCAACATTGTCGAAAAGTGGTACATCGTCGATGCTTCTTATGATCCTGCAACGCACACGTGGCACTTTTCTAATGTCAACCATGTGGTTGTTGATGCGGCGGGAAATATCGTCAGTTTTGATTTTGCGGAGCAGCGTGATATTAACAATTGGAGCGAATCGCCATGGCGCATTGGCAGCTCCGCGATGGATCCTAATGTTTTAGGCGTTCCTGAGTTGAAAGAATACTTAGCACACAACAGCGATTTCCCTAAAGTTCGTTTAGCGCCTTTCATCACCCATCTTTATTATCGCTGGTCCTTGCCTTGGACTTGCTTGATCGTGATTTTTATTGCGGCTCCGTTGGGAGTGATTTATTCCCGCCGCAGTATCCTTGGAGGGATTACCATGGCTGTTGGGCTTTTTGCAGCACTGCTTTTTGCCGATAATCTTTTTTTGGCTTTAGGGAAAGGATCTCGCTGTTTTCCTTGGATAGCAGCGTGGGGGCCAAATTTTATTTTCTTAGGAATAGGCTGTTATCTACTTTGGATCAAAGCCACAGGCCGGGAACTTCCTAAAATTAAGCTGCCTTGGGCGGATTAACGTTTTGAGGTTTTAAGGCTAAAGGCTAAAGACTGAAGACCATGTTAGCTGAAAACAAAGATACGATTTTTTGAATCCGCTGTTTATTATGTTATCTTTTTTGATATGATTCTTTTAGCCCTCAGCCTTTAGCCCTCAGCCTTTCAACATGCAACAAGATTGGAATATTAAATCACGCTCTGACAGCTGCCAGGTGACTAACCTTCCTTTTGCGGAGGGAGATTTTTTTTACACGTTGCTTTTTTTCAATGAAGAAGAGTGTCAACGACTCGATTTGAGTGAGTCAGCTTGGGAAGAGCGTAAACAGGATGCCGCAGCCCTAGTTCCTTTTTCTCACTGGCGCTCCAAATATGAGGCTCCTCCTCCGCCAACGCCAGAGCCGCTTCCCAAGGATGATGCTGAAGGAATGCTCCGTTATTTTCTCCAGCAGCAAGATCCTAAGAATGGGAATGTTTGTTATATTCTCGCGCTGATGCTGGAGAGGAAAAAATGCCTCCGCCCACTGCCCTCTCCTGAGAAGGCAACGCTTCTTTATGAGCATGTCACCACCGGCGAAACTTTCATTCTGACCGATCCGCAGTTAAGCCTCGAAAATTTAATCGAGGTGCAGCAGGAGGTTTCTGAACTTCTCAATGGCTCACGCCAGTGAGAAGTTTGTAACGAGTAATGGGCAACGATTTTTTTTAAGATCGAGAACGTATTCAATCATCGTTTTCAACCGTATTAATGAACTTTCAGAAAGAAGATAACTCAGAACATAGTGTTTCAGGACTCGTTACCCGTTACTCGTTACCCGTTACTGCCTCTCTTCCCCTGCTTTTCCTCGCCCCCATGGCCGGCGTCACCAATTCCATTTTCCGGCGTATTTGCAAGGAACGAGGGGCCGATATTTTAACGACAGAATTTCTTTCGGCTGATGGCATCATGCACCGCAATGCTAGGACAGAGCAGTATTTAAATTTTTTGGAAGAAGAGCGGCCGCTTGGCGTGCAGCTCTTTGGAGGCGACCCGGAACGCTTGGCTGAGGCCGCTCGCGCGGTGGTCGACTGGGTAAGGCCAGATTTTATCGATCTCAATTTTGGATGTCCTGTGAATAAAGTTGTCTGTCGTCATGGTGGTTCTTCGCTTTTGAGAGATTGCCCAACATTAGAAAAAATTGCTCGGTCTGTTGTCAAGGCTGTGACCCCATTGCCAGTGACTGCCAAGATTCGCATTGGATGGGATGAAAATTCTATCAATGCAACAACAACGGCGCGATTGCTCGAGGACGCTGGAATTCAGCGTCTCGCAGTGCATGGCCGCACGCGATCGCAAGGCTATTCCGGGAAAGCTAACTGGGACGTTATTGCTGAAGTCGTGCAGGCTATAAAGATGCCTGTCATTGGAAATGGAGACATTGCTGTTGCGACAGATGTGCTGCAACATCTCTCGACGGGAGTGGCCGGCTTTATGATTGGGCGTGCTGCCATGACCAACCCGTGGATTTTTTCAGAGATCCGATCGCTGCTTCGTGGCGACGCGCTCCCTTTTCAACCAACGTTGGAAGATCGCTGGGAGCTGATTCGGCGACATTGTAGTGAAGAGATTGCGCTCAAAAAAAATGAAGCAGCCGCCATGGCTTCCATGCGAGCTCGTCTGATGGCCTATACAAAAGGATTTCCAAGTGTACGGCCACTTCGAGAAAAAATTTCAGGCATCAGTTCCTTGGCTGAGTTGGAGGAACTCATGATGCCGTTGTTGGAAGAGAATTCACCACAAAGAACAAAATGAAAAATAAAAAAATAGCCACAAAAGAACACAAAGAGCACAAAAAATAGTTTTTTCTTTTGTGTTCTTTTGTGGCTATTCTCTGCTCTGTCTTTTTTATGAGAAAAAAATTATTCCATGCTAAAAACGCGACGCTTTTTTTATGTGGCACACTTTTTTTTCTGCTTTTTTTTGGGCCGATTCTCAACAAGAGCGAGGTTATTTTTATTTTCCTTTTAGGATTGAGTAGCAAAATTATTGCTCACAAAAAAATCAAACGCTACTTCCTGATTTTTTTAGCCTGCTTGCTAGTGCCGCTCTTTTTTATCTTTCTCTCCTATTTCTTAGGTCTTCTCGAAGCCAGAGATCAAAGAACACTGACCTCCATTGCCTTGCATGTTGGGATTGTGGCTTTCTTAGCGCTCTATGCGATCGAGGCTCTCGAAGAGATGATGTCATCGTCTCAAGCCACTTTTACCGAAGTCGTCAGTGCGCTGAATACGTACATGATTTTTGGACTTATCTATGGCGAGATTTACGCCATGATTGCCTATTTTCAAAAAGATGCTTTCAATATCACGGAGAAAATTTTTGCAGTAGCGATACATCGTTCTCCGATTGAAGATAGTTGGCCTTACATCTACTTCAGTTTTATTACACAAACAACGCTCGGCTTTGGAGACATCACGCCAGTTTCTCACTTGGCCCAAGTCCTTACCATCTCACAAGGAATCTTTGGGCAATTTTATATAGCCATTGTCTTAGCCTATCTCCTTCATAATTACATCATGAAGAATCAAGCGAAGAAAAAATTATAGGCTCTTGTTTTAATCGCTAAGAGCGCCGCACAACGCTGCAAATGTTGGAGAGACAGTTGCTGCGAGTGTTCCAAGCTCTTCAAAATATCCATCAAGAATTAATTTGATAAGCCGCTCCGCCTCTTGCCAAGCTGGTTCGATCATGGTTGGTTCGAATGGTTCGCTAATGCCGGCTGATTCTGGATGAATGGGAAGTTGGAAAAAACAAAGATTTGTATTTTCGATGGTTGGCAAAGGCAGTCCTGATTCTTGCACTGCTTCTAAGTGAGGTGCTAATTTTAAATAGAGGGGAAGTTGGAGGTCGCGCCAAAAAATAGCTTCTCCCTTGCTCTGGAAATGAGTTCGATTGGGAGTTTCCTTTTTCCACTCTTGACGATGAGATGTTTTGTAATCGAGGAGCAACCAGCGTTTTTTTTCTGAATGCCAATCAAGGCGATCAATGCGGCCTTGGAGGAGCAACGAGCGCCCATCTTGAAGATGGATGAGCTCTTCAACGAGTGAAGGTGAATCGTTCTTCCCTTCTGCAGCGATTGTTATCCAGCCTTCAGTCCGATGGGCTCCTTCGGCTCGTGCAAAACCTTTTAAGGCGCGCAATAGTTCTCCTTGTTGAGAGGCAACAGCTGGAGCTGGGTTCCAGCCAAACTGCCGTTTAAAAAATCTTTCTAAGGTCTGCTCCAGCCAGCTGCAAAAAACGGATTCTTTTTTTTCTTCCTGCAATGATGTCTCCGCACTAAAAGCTCCTAAGATGCGATGCATTAGCACACCAAATTGAGATGGTGTCATTTCAACTGGAGTTTCCAAAACTTCTTGCAGCTTTAAAACATGCTGAAGATAAAAAAGCCGCGGAGATTTTAAATAAGTTCTGAGTGCTGTGACATTCAAACGTTCGATGAGTTGTGAATCAATCGGACGTCCATGAAACAAAGAGTGGTGGCTCTGCTCGCTAGCGATGCAATCGATGGATTTTTTTTGTTGTGTGAGCGACAGAATTCGTGACGGCAATGTTTGACATCCCTGTAAGAGCAAACGACTCGGGCGCACTGGTTCTCCTCGTCCGTTATAGCGCGGAGCCAGAATAGCAACGCCGCCTTCGTGTTGTCGCGAGGCTAAAATTAGCTGAAGATAATAATGATCACGAGCTAACTGTTCTTCCGAAGAGCCGAGGCCAAGCCTCTTGCGAAGGGCATCCGAGAGGAGCGGATCATTTTTTGGAGAAGCTGGAACAGCTCCTTCATGAAAAGAAGTTAGCACCAGCGAAGGGATATCTTCTGCCGCCGCTTCCAACCATCCGATGATTTCGATCGCTTGAGGTTGCTCGAGTTCGGGGATGGCCTCTTTGCTCAGCATCTCCAAGAGAAAAGAAAGAAGCTCTGTGCCCCTCCATAACAAATCCGTGGAAGTAGCCAACTGTTCCAATTCCTCTACGAGGAGCATCAATTTCTCAAAGCATTCTAAAAAAAAGTGTCCCTCCGGATCACTCCGCCGCACACTCTCTTCTTCTAACAAATGGAGCAACAATCCTCGCCATTGCAGCAATGCTTTTTTGAGGGGCTCAGGTTCTAGCGCGAAGGTGAAATTTTTTTCTAATTCTCGCAGCAAGGCCTCGAGATTTTTTCCTTTTTTAAAACGCGCCAAATCTTTTTCGTCTAAAAAAAGTGGAAGATGCTCGCGTTCCCAATCATCTAGTTCGCGAACTAAGAGCTCCGAAGAAACTTTCAAAACGCTACTCAGCTTCGTTGCCGAGATCGGATGTCGTAAAAGATCAGCCACAGCGGTGAGCGAAGGAGGTTCTCCAGGAGCTCGGTCTAAGAAATTTTTGAGCGCTGCCAGCAAAGCAAAGAGAGAGCTTCCGTGGAAAAAACGTCCTCCGGCCCACCGTGTTTCAAGAGCGGCAGCAGCACCCGCTTCTCGTAATAGCGGCAATGCTTCTGATTCCGGCGCAACGATCGTGATGGAAGCGTCTGGAGAGGCCTCTCTCCAAGCAGCGATGATTTTCCATGCTTGCGCTGCTTGATCACGACTTCGCTCGCACGGAATAAGCAACTCCTCCAGAACCTCTGCAGGATGTTCTCGCCAGTACGAGGAAATCACTCTTCCGTAGCCATCAAATCCCGCTGCATGCTCTTCTGGAGCAATGATGATGACTTCAGGATTCACTTTTTGAAAAAAGGAAACAAAGAGTGGAGGCATGTCAACAACGCCTGCAACTAAAATTCGGCGAGGTGTTGTGCATTCTCCTTGCAGCAATTTCCTTTTCAATATTTCTGAGCGATCTGCATAGCCCCAGCGAGACAAAATCTTGTGGTATTCTTTTTGAAGACGTGCCAGCGCTTTCCATCGCGGCTCCTCTCGATCAGCTGATTCAGGAAAAAAAGGAGCGTGCTGGAGAAGAACTTCCTCGATGGAAAAGCCTGCCTTTTCCAGCTCGAGAGACAATGTTTCTGCCAAAGAGGCCACGCGATAACAAATTTCTTCTTTGGCTGAGGAAATTACCCCCTCAGGAACTTGTTGGATTTCTTGAAGCTCTTGAGGCGTGAGCCAGAGTGCCGCTTGGCGCCAGGCTATGCGGGCGAAGCTTTTTCCGGCAATAGGAAGTGAGTTGGAGATTTCAAGAAGAGAGCTAACAGCCTCTTCCAAGGTCATGATGATAGGAGGGAGCAAAATTTGTGATTGCTCCTGCGCTTCGAGCGCTAGCAGTTCGAGCAACCTTCGACCAGCTCTTCTTCCAGGAAGAATCACCACCGTCTCAGAAAGGTCAGCTTGTTGCGAAAGCAAGTGCTCGGCAAGTCGAGGAAGCCAAGGTCGATGCCATCCAAAAAAAAGTGGGGAAGATGCAGGCATGGCTTTTGCAGGGTACAGGAAAAAATTAAACCGCGAAATACGCGAAATAACGCGAAAAAGAAAAATTGTTTTAGCGGCTTTTAGCGAATTTAGCGGTTACTTCTTCCTCTCTTCTTTTGCTGTTGAGCTGACGTTGATAGTTGCCAAATCTTTAAGAAAGCCCTCTACAGCGCTTTCTGGCGTGGCCCAGGAAGTGACTAGGCGGATGACGGAACCAGTAGAAGTTTTTTCCCAGACATAAAATTGGCCCTTTCAACCGCGAAGTGCAACACGTGAAAAAAAATAGAAAGGCTACATGATGATGGTAATCTTTAAGGTGTCAAAACCAAGGAGATTATCATGGCCAGAGGCTATCATCATGTAACCAGAGACAAACGATCTCA
>JAPLTJ010000063.1 GCA_026398175.1 Verrucomicrobiia bacterium
CTTCCAGTAGAAATATGAACAATCCTAATTCAAAGAAAGCTTCCAACAAAAAAATTAAATTTTAAAACAATTTAAAAGGCGATAATTTACTATTTTTTAAGAAAAATAGGAAATTCGTGTTTTTCGGACAGGCCCTAAATAACAACGCTGCACGCGCTCTGTAATTCCCGTAAACAGATGCCACGCAATCGTTCCTGCTTTCTCAGCCAACCAAGAAGCGCTGATTTCTTGGGTTCCTTGTTTTCCTAAAAGAACCACTTCATCTCCCACAGAAACTTTTCCTGCTCGTGAAATATCAACGCCGATTTGATCCATCGTCACACGCCCAAGGAGAGGGCATCGATGGCCATTGATCAAAACGTAAACCCTTTTATTAGAAAGTTGCCATGGATATCCATCGGCATAGCCGACGGGAAGTACTGCTACTGTAAGATCGCGAGGAGCGGTGAATATTTTTCCATAGCCAATCGTTGATCCCTTGGAAATTTTGCGAATCAAAGCCACATGGGCTTTCCAAGTCAATACAGGTTGCAATAATTTTTGCAAAGAAGGTATTGGAGATATCCCATAAAGCATCAGCCCTATACGAATGAGTTTATCTGATTGTTTTGCAAAGCGCAGCGCTCCTGCTGAATTAAGCGCATGCACTGCTGCCTCTGGTGCTATTTTTTGTAAAACAGGAAGGAGTTTTTCAAAAGAAGCTAATTGGGCGCGCGTACTTTTAATATTGGCATCAGCAGAAGGAAGGTGAGTGGAAAAACTTTGAATCGTTATTTTCAACCTGCCAATTTCGTTAACAACTTGAGCGGCCATAGCAGAAGGAATCCCAAGACGTCCCATACCAGTGTCAATCTTCACATTAATGGGAGCACCTGCAGGAGCCACTGCAGCGAAGGCTTGAGCTTCCTCTAGCGAAGAAATCGTAGGAATCATCTTTTTTTTAGCAATGATCGGATACTCACACGGAAGCGCCGCGCTTAAGAGCATGATCGGAACTTTAGCAACAACTCGTTGCAATCTCACTCCCTCTTCGCAAGAAGCCACTGCAAAAAAGGAGACATGAGGTGCTAGGGTTTTTGCAACCTCTTCCATCCCGTGCCCATAAGCATTAGCTTTGAGAACAGCAATGAAACCTGCATGAGGCGCCCGCTTTTTAGCGACATGGATATTATGCCGAAGCGCCTCACGATCGATCTCGACCCAGGTACGCCAGCGGCATGTTACTTTAGAAGATGGCATTTTAGAGTTCCTTTTCACTAATAAAACTAGTATTTTATAACACACTACACGGAAAGTTTGAGTGCTATTGTTTGAGTTTGAGTCAACTAGCGCTTCGCGGAAAAAATATTTTTGATTTTTGCCAAAGGCCTCAATAACTCAAACTCAAATCACAGTACTCAAACTTGAAAGAACGAGCAACCCTGCGACCAGGAAGACCTCGGTCAAAGTCATAATAAGCTGATGGATAAATAATCTTTTAAAAAAAGATAGACGTATTTCGATCGTTGTTGTAAAAAAGTTTGATGAATTTTACAAAAGATCTTCAAGAAGCAAATGTTTTAAATC
>JAPLTJ010000153.1 GCA_026398175.1 Verrucomicrobiia bacterium
AAGCTCAAACAGAAAATCTCTGGGTGCTTGCGCACGGTCGCTGGAGCGCGTGACTTCGCCATCATCCGTTCCTTCATTGGCACCGTCAGAAAAAACAAGCTCAACGTTTTGGACTCCATCAAACTGGCACTCCATAACAAATTTGATCTCGCTGATATATTGCCTTTTGAATATCCTCAGCAGCTCTTGCTCCCTTGCTAAAATTTGCTGTGAGTACTAATTGCGCCAATTTTACTAACGTTCTTCATTTCGTAGAAATGAAGAGACGTTGGTAGTTACCTAAATTCATCACTATTACTACAGAGAAAACTTCCAAGAGCCCCCTGTCATTAAAAACGAAATATTAATAGCAACCGCTTCATTATCTGAATATTTCACTGAAAATCGAGCCCTAGAAACAACCTCATTTCAGCCGCTATGACCATAGCACCCCATTCAACAGAAGCCCCTTGCAGGTCAAATAAAGAGGTTTTTTGAAGTGGAACCCTTAAATTATCTTATGGACTGGCACCAAATATAACGATCTATGGGACCGACCCCATCTTATAACGATCTATGGGACTGACCCCATCTGACCCCATATTAAAATTTGATGACTGACCCTAAAATAAAAAATTCGGTGGCTGCCCTCCCATCACTCTTTCTTCTTCCTCTCCGCGATCGTCTGCAACACGACGTAGAACGAAGGAACGAAGAGGACGGCGAGGCAGGTGGAAGCGAACATGCCTGAGGCCATGGCGATGCCGAGTGATTTTCTGGCCATCGCGCTAGCTCCAGTGGCCAAGATTAACGGGGTCACGCCAAGGATAAACGTGATCGAGGTCATCAAGATTGGTCGAAAGCGATTGGCGGCGGCATGAGTTGCGGCATCGATGATACTCTCTCCTGCTGCCCGATGTTCTCGTGCCATTTCAACAACTAAGATTGCATTTTTTGCTGAAAGAGCAATGAGGAGAACGATTCCAATTTGCACATAAATGTTATTGGTACCACCGAGGAGACTGAGTACTGCCACCGTTCCGAGAAGCGCCAAAGGAACTGCTAAAATTACAGCGAGCGGAATGATCCAACTTTCGTATTGTCCTGCCAAAACGAAGTAGACCAACAAAATTCCTAACGCAAAAACAAAATAGATCGAGTTGCCAGCTAGTTTTTCTTGGTAGGACATCGCGGTCCATGCCGTTTTAATTTCTGGAGGAAGAACTTGATGAGCCGTGTCGTCTAGCAATTGAAGCACTTGACCAGAACTATATCCACGAGCAGATTGTCCGATGACCGCCGCAGAGGGATAGAGATTATAAAGTGAAATAATGGAAGGCCCTTGAGACGTTTCTGCTTTGACTAAAGAGCCAAGAGGGACCATGGAATTTGTTTGTCCGCGCACATACAAATTTTTCATTTGATCAGGACCGGCTCGGAAAGGAGTGTCACCCTGAACAAAAACATTAAACTCAAATCCATAAACATTGAAGCGATCGACAAAAGTGGAACCTAAGTATGTTTGCAAGGTGTGAAAAACATCGCTGACTGCGACTCCATAAGTCTCTGCCTCGCGTCGGTCAATGGTCAGTTTGACTTGAGGAACCTGAGAACGAAAAGATGTTAAGGCTATCCTCACCATCGGGCTCTTCATCGCATCTCGGGTCATGCCATCAACAGCATGCTGAAGCACGGGATAATGAAAACTTCCATCCGTCAAGTTCACCTGCATTTGAAATCCTCCTGCTAGACCGAGCCCTTGAATTGGAGGTGGCACCAAGACGATCGATTTAGCGGCCGGTTCTTCTTGAACCAATTTTGAAAGGTCATCGTAAATCTGCATAAGACTCCCGCGCGGTCCACGATGTCCCCAATCTTTGAGCATCAAATAAATAATTCCAGAATTTGCAAGTGATGCATTATTATCAAGAGGAGAAACGCCTCCGATCACAAACATGTCGCGAATAGCTTCTACCTTTTCCATTTTTTTTGCGAGACCCTGCATCACAATTTTTGTGCGATGAAGCGAGGCCGCATCAGGAAGCTGAACGGACACCATGACATATTCTTGATCTTCGGTTGGAATAAAAGCTGTTGGCAACTTGGTGAGCCCCCAAATAGAAAGCGCAATGAGAAGAAGACCTAGGAAAGTTATCAATCGACTGTGCTGAACGAGATGATGAATGAGCGAGGTGTACCATCGTTCCATCGGAACGTAGCAGGCATTAAAGCCGCGATAAAAAACATTCAACTTTTTGTTGGGATCGCGTGCCTTGAGCCAAAGAGCACACTGCGTCGGCTTCAACGTAGCCGCATTGATAGCGCTAATGAAAGCGGTCACTGAAATCACCAAAGCAAACTGCCGATACATTTGCCCAATAATGCCAGGCATAAAAGCGGCCGGCAAAAAGACCGACATCAAAACTAAAGTAATTCCAATGATAGGTCCGAAGAGGCTGTTCATTGCAGCAATAGCAGCTTGCTTGGGAGTTTTTCCTTTCTCAATGTGCTGCATGGCTCCTTCTACAACCACAATCGCATCATCCACCACAATTCCAATCGCCAGCACAATCGCAAACAACGTCAGCGTATTGATAGAAAAGCCGAGCAGAGCCATTCCTGCAAAAGCTCCGATGATTGTCACCGGCACCGTTGTTGCTGGCACCAGCGCGGCACGCCAATCTTGCAAAAAAATGATAATCACCAGCAGGACTAACAATCCAGCTTCTAACAATGTTATGTAAACTTCATTAACCGACTCTTTGACAAAGAGCGTTGTGTCAAAAGGAATGTCATACACAAGTCCCTCAGGAAAAATTTTAGCGAGGCGTGCCATTTTATCGCGCACCGCTTGAGCTGTGGTGATCGCATTGGAGCCAGGAAGCTGAAAAATAGCGATGCCGCCGGCTGGTTTGCCATCAAATTCAAAAAACTGATTGTATGCCTGTGAACCGAGTTCTACCCGAGCGACATCTTTGAGTCGGGTGATTTGACCTCCATGCTGGGTATCTGATTTAACAATGATCTCTTCAAATTCACTCGCTTTGTTGAGCGAACCATTAATGTTAATCGTCAGTTGAAAATCTTGATCTTTACCAGCAGGAGGAGATCCAAATTGTCCAACAGCCAACTCCACATTCTGCGCTTGAATGGCAGCAATAACATCAGAGGGGACCAACGAGCGCTGCTGCATCTGATCAGGGTTTAGCCAGACACGCATCGAATATTGCCCAATCCCGAAGATCGTAATGTTGCCAACACCAGGAACGCGAGTCAGCTGATTTTGAAGATTGATGGTCGCATAGTTGTTGAGAAAAAGAGCATCGTACTTGCCCGTCGGAGAAGTGAGCGCAATGACTTGCAAAAAAGCCGTCGAGGTTTTTTTGGTAACGACACCTTGATTTTGGACAGCCTCAGGAAGCTGTGCTAGAGCGGCGCTAACACGATTTTCTACTAAAATCTGATCCATGTTGGGATCCGTTCCAATCTTAAAGGTGACCGTCAGCGTGTAATTCCCCGTGCTCGTCGAACTTGATGACATGTACATCATCCCATCCACACCATTGACTTGTTGCTCGATGGGAAGCGCTACTTTTTTCACCATGCTCTCGGCCGTGGCTCCAGGATAGCTTGCTGTGACTTGAACGGTCGGCGGCGTAATGGGAGGATATTGCGTCACTGGCAAACAGGCAATCGCAACACCTCCGAGGACCATCATCACAATGGCCAGCACATTGGCAAGCACAGGTCTTTCAATAAAAAATTTGGAGATGGTCGCTGGCGAAAAATCCATGCACGAAGAGTAAAGAGTAAAGAGTAAAGGGTGAAGAGTATTTTGAGATACCTTCAGACACCCTCTTTACTTAATTTTAATCTGTAACTTGAAGCCTCTGTCCTGTAATCTACTGGCTGTTTTTCTTCCCCCCCCGTTTATGAAATCTTCCTTCCTTGCATTTCCACTTTTCTTACTCATTTTTCTTGGCATCACCTCTCTTGTATTAAGAGCAGAATCGGGTTCTGAACAGACGGTGACACGGGAAAATTATCGCGAATGCCTTCAGTCTGTTGCTAGCCAAGAAGACTCCTGCGGGCTTTATGATGCAAATATCGCAGCAGAAGGAATTGTTCAAACTCCTACCACCAATGGAAGCCTCCATTACATCATTGCCGATGGCGTCGACCTAGAAGCTCCTATCCATGGGCTTACCAAGTTACAACAAGAAGATTATTGCGATTGGTTCCAAGACCAAAAAAAAAATCAAGGAACATGCTGTTATCTAAAAAATGAGGTAGAGAAGAATGCTCTTCCTGATAATCAGGAAACAGTGATCGTTATCTCATCCAGTGACAAAGCGCTTTCTCCACTCATGATGTTTGAGGAATCAGAAAAAAAGAAAGCAGGGGCAAATAGAGCCCAACAAGAACGCATCGCTGGCGATAGGACATCCGAGCCAACTGATCTCTCGTCTCTTCAACAAAGAGATACTCAAGCAGCAAAAATACAAGAAGCAGATGATACTTCTGTCATGAGTGATCCCACTTATTCCGATGATGCCAGCACCAGAGTGTCATCTTATCATCAAAGTCCAACTCAATTAGAAAAGCAAATCACGTCAGCTCGAGAAAAAGCATTCGCCGCAACTCAAGAACTTCTAGCTCTCCAATCGCACCAACACGAGATTCAAGCTCTTTGGGATTCTTATCGCAATATTCAAAAAACGCTCGCCTCTGCTTACACTCTACGCCGTTGCCTCAAAAAAAGTAGCACTGACCAACTCCAGGCTTACCAACAAATCGTCCATGGAATATGTCGCGAAGCAGAGCTGTCTTATCATGACGCACAGCAAAAATTAAGAACTTTCAGCCAACTTCCCGGATGCACTCGAGCAGCTAATACTTTCATAGAACAAGCCTATGCCAATTTTTCAGAAACTCAGAAAAAATTATATGATTTGAAACAGCAGCATGAACAAGGCCTATCTGCTGATGCCGATTCTGTCAGCAGCACTTTGGCTCAAGCTGATGAAAACAGCAAACGCCCATCAGAAATAACGGCTCCCTCTCCTTCTAAAATCAGCAAGCCTACAACAGAAGAGCAAGAAGCATTACGACTCGAGCAATTTTTAAAAGAACATCAATGGTACGGCGTCGGAAAAGGAGGGGAAAAAATTGCTCTTTCGGCAAGCTTGTCTCAAGAGGAAAATGACGTCGAACTTTCTCTTGAAGAAGAGGCTCCACAAAAACTTTTGTCTTCAACATCACCTCCAGCCCTTCCACAAAGAGCCTCCAGTCCTGATGAGACGACTGCAGCAATTGACCATGCTCTTCTTGAAAGAGAGCAGCAACTTCATGAGGAGGCTTCTCAGAGAATTTCAGCAGGAGAGCCAGCCGCAATATCTGTTGCTGCTTTGAACAAAAAATCCAAGAAAAAGAAACTAGTTGCTGAAGCACCAACAACAAAAAGCGATGCTGACTGGGAAACAGAAATAAGAGAAAAATTTCCGCAGCACTCTTTTAAATTAGAAGAATATGATTATGATCAGTTTCAAGAGAATGCTGCTCGTCTCCTCAACTTATTAATCGACAACCCAGCTCATTCTTCTTTATTTGTCGGCATATCGCGTGCCGCTTGCGATGATATTAAAAATCTCACGCAAGCTGACTATGTTATTAGCGGAGATGAAAAAAAACCTCTTCGTGCTCTTAAAGAATTCACAAAAAAAAGAGTCGATGAAGAATATTATCCAACCTATATCCAGGAGAAAATTAGATTAGCCAAATCGCATGCTGCAGAACTGGAACGATTATCAAAGCGAGCCGCAGAAGCAGAAAAAAAGCTCCTTGCAGAACTAGAAGCAGAAACGAAAACAAGGCAACCAGCCTCAGAGACTAAAAAATCGAAGAGCAAGAAAAAATAATTTTTTAGGCTCTAATCTTTTTTCTTCTTTCTCTCCACATACTGCTCCAGCACGACAAAGAATGAAGGCACTAGGACCACGGCTAAGCAAGTTGAGGCGAGCATTCCTGAGGCCACAGCGATTCCAAGCGATCTGCGGGAGTTAGCTCCAGCCCCAGTTGCGAAGACCAATGGCAAGACACCGATAATAAAAGTGATCGAGGTCATTAAAATAGGACGGAACCGATTGGCAGCAGCCAGCGCTGCTGATTCCAAGATGTCATGACCAGCGTTGCGGTACTCGCGAGCCATTTCAACAACGAGGATCGCATTTTTAGCCGAGAGAGCGATGAGGAGAACGAGTCCAATTTGAACGTAAATATTATTCGCCAGGCCAATACCAGCGAGGGTCATCACGGTTCCAAGCAGCGCTAGAGGGACAGCGAGAATGACAGCAACGGGAATAATCCAACTTTCGTATTGCCCTGCAAGAACCAGATAGACCAACAAGATGGCCAATCCAAAAACTAGGTAGAGTGAAGAACCTGCAAGACGTTCTTGGTACGAGAGAGCAGTCCAAGAAGTTTTCGTTCCAGGAGCCAGCGAACTATCGGCAATTTTTTGCAACTCATCAAGTGCTTCGCCAGAACTGTAACCAGGCGCCGACGTCCCAATGATGGCTGCTGAGGGATAGATATTGTAAAGCGTGATCGTTGACGGCCCAAAGGATGGTTCCGCTTTAATCAAGGAACCAAGAGGAACCATCGAGTTCGTTGTTCCTCGAACATAAAAATTTTTCATCTCAGCAGGACCGGCCCGGAAGGCTGTATCCGCCTGAGTAAAGACATCAAAGGTATGTCCGTACTGATTGTATTGATTCACATAGGTAGAACCGAGGTACGTTTGCAACGAGTTTAAAATGTCACCAATCTGCACGCCATACGTCAACGCTTCCCGCCGATCGATGGTTAAATTGACTTGAGGAACATCTGCGCGAAAGCTAGAGCGGACCTTTTGAAGCTTCGGACTGTTTTGTGCCTTCTGCACAATTTGATCAGCGCTGCTTTGAAGTTTGCTGTAATTAAAAGATCCATCGGTAAGACAAACCTCCATTTGAAATCCTTCCGACATGCCAAGCCCTTGGATCGGCGGCGGCACGAGCAGCAAGGAAGTAACCTCGAGTTCCTTGGTAGCAATCGCGTTGATATCATCATAGACCTCACGCAAAGAGCCTCTCTTTCCACGTTCTCCCCAATTTTTTAAAATAATATAGGCTAAACCTGTATTACTATCAAAAGGAATGACTCCTCCTGAAAGAATCACATCTTTCACCGCCGGTAATTTTTGAACTTCAGCTCCTACGCGCTCGATCATCTTCTCGGTTTTTCCCAGCGCGGCACCATTAGGAAGATTGCACATTAACATTAAGTATCCTTGATCTTCTGTTGGGACAAAACCCGTTGGAATCTTTGTGAATCCCCATCCAGCTATCGCAACTAAAACTAGTCCGATCAACGTCACGAAGTTGCTGTGCTTGACCATGGCGCGGATGCGCGCGGTATACCATTGTTCCAAAGGATTGTAGAGGGCATTGAATCCTCGAAAGAAAAAATTGAGTTTTTTGTTAGGATCTTTGGGCTTCAGCCAAAGTGCACATTGCGTCGGCTTCAAGCTCATCGCATTAATCGCGCTAATAAAAGCAGTGCTCGCAATGACCAGAGCAAATTGACAATACATCTGACCAATGATGCCAGGCATAAAAGCAGCTGGAATAAAAACCGACATCAAGACCAGCGTGATCCCAATGATCGGCCCCAAAAGACTGTCCATGGCGGCAATCGCGGCATCTTTAGCCGTCTTTCCTTTTTCAAGATGTTGCATCACTCCTTCCACAATCACGATCGCATCATCAACAACAATGCCGATCGATAAGACGATTGCAAAAAGCGACATCGTGTTAATGGTGAAGCCGAGCATTGCCATGGCGCCAAAAGCACCAATAATCGTCACAGGAACGGTAGTCGCTGGAACAAGAGAGGCACGCCAATCCTGCAAAAAAACAACAATGACAATCAGAACTAAAACCCCAGCTTCAAAAAGAGTTTTGTAAACTTCATTAACTGACTCTTTCACAATGATCGTAGAATCAAAAGGAATGTCATATTGAAGTCCCTTTGGAAAAAATTTTGACAATTCTTCCATTTTTTCCCGAACTCCTTTTGCCGTATTGATAGCATTGGAGCCTGGCAATTGGTAGACGGCAAGACCTCCAGCGGGGCGACCATTGTATTTAAAAAATTGGCTGTAGGATTGAGAGCCGAGCTCTACACGAGCTACATCTTTTAATCGTGTAATTTGACCTCCATTAGAAGTCTTCGACTTCACAATGATCTGCTCAAACTCACTCACTTGATTCAGCGAGGCATTGGCTGTAATAGAAAATTGAAAATCTTGATTCCCTTCTGCAGGGGGGCTTCCAAACTGACCTGCTGCTAATTCGATATTTTGTTCCTTCAACGCATTGATGATATCACTGGGAATCAGCGATCGCTGCTCCATCTGATCAGGATTCAGCCAAATGCGCATTGAATATTGCCCCACCCCTAAGACATTGATATTCGCAACACCAGGAAGTCGAATGAGTTCATTTTGGAGATTAATGGTGGCGTAGTTATTGAGGAAGAGAGCGTCAAATCGATTGTTAGGAGAAGTGAGTGTGATGAGCTGTAAAACTGCTGTAGTGATTTTTTTGGTAATGACTCCCTGGGTTTGAACGGCCTCAGGAAGCTGCGCCAATGCTGCTGCCACACGATTTTCAACGAGGATCTGCGCCATGTCAGGATCTGTCCCAATGGCAAAGGTGACGGTTAAAACATAGTTGCCCGTTGTCGTCGAATCCGAGGACATGTAGAGCATTCCTTGCACTCCGTTCACTTGTTGCTCAATAGGAAGCGCTACTTTTTTGATCAATGCTTGAGCCGTTGCCCCTGGAAAGCAGGCTGTGACTTGCACAGTCGGCGGCGTGATCGGTGGATATTGTGTCACCGGAAGCACAAACAGAGCAACTCCTCCTAGCAACATGGTAATCATGGCTAGAACGTTGGAGAGAACAGGACGTTCGATGAAAAATTTGGAAAGCATGGAAGAAGAATGACGGCAACGAACTCAAGTTAAGAAAGAGAAGTAATCACTAGCAACATGCTAGCTATATCGCCGTCATTCCAGCGGACGCTGGAATCCAGCGACTGACGATCTTTACTTTTGTTTTCGTAAAAGTGTTTTTTGATCTTCATGAATCTTTTTAAATTTTTTTGACGCTACTACTCAAATGCGCATTGACCTTCGCCTGGATTCCAGCGTCCGCTGGAATGACGTTTGCTAGGGTTGTTGATAACATTGAAATAAGGTTCTCTTATTTTTTTACGGCTGAGAGAGCTTAACGGAGGAAGCAAACGGAGGAATTTTTTGTGATGCAGGTTTAGGATTAACCGGAGCTCCAATACGAGCGCTATTAATACCAGCAACGATGACCGATTCATTTTCAGAAAGCCCTTCTAAAATAGCACGCGCTTCTCCTTTACGTGGTCCTGTTTTAACATCGTTACGTTGCACTATGTTTTTTGAATTCACCGTCAAAATAAATTCTCCAACTTGATCGCTTTGAATAATAGCATTTGGAACCGTGAGAGCTTCAAAAGAAGGCCCTATGGCGATGCGAACTTTCGCAAAAAATCCAGGAATGAGAGTATGCTTTTCATTCGGAAAAATAGCGCGAACTTGAATCGTTCCCGTCGAGGTATCAACACTATTGTTCACAAAATCGAGAATTCCTTCATGAGGAAAATTTTCTTCATTAGAAAGAGCCACAAAGACAGGAAGATTTCCAACAATTTTTTTCCCGCTCTCTTCCATTTTTCTCAGCTCTTCGCGCAACTTGAGAGCATCGCGAGTATTAATATTAAAATTAACATAAGCAGGAATGATTGCCTCAATCGCAACTAAAACTGTAGGACTCATAGGGCTACTACCGACCACCGCCCCAACATCGGCTTGGTGAGCGGCTAAAAGGCCATCAAAAGGGGCCCTCACTTCGGTATAACTCAAATTAATTTTCGCTAATTCCAAATCAGCTTTATCCACCTGAACTTTGGAGAGATATTTTTCTACATCAGCTTGAGAAGTTGCATTTTCCTTGAGCATGCTCAATTGCCGTTGGTACTCCGAGTTATCATAATCGAGCGTTGCTTGACTCCGCTTCACTTTTTCAATGTAACTATCTTGTTGAATAATAAAAAGCAGATCTCCTTTTTTGACAAACTGGCCATCATTAAAATTAATAGTCTCTAAAAAACCTTCGACTCTCGCCACAAGATTGACCTGCTGCGTGGCCGCAACCGTTCCTGTATACTCTTCATACTTAGTCACCACCTGCTTGATGGGAGCAGCTACTAAGACCTCAGGAACTTGTTTACTATTGTCATTTTTTTTAGAACAAGCGGTCAGCACTAATGCAAGGAAAAGAAGTAACGAGTACAATTTGTTTACTTTCGGCAAATTCATAAAAAATTATACATTATAACACATTAATTTTATCAAATGGATTAAACTCTTCTGTTGGTACTCATCACTCGTTACCCGTTACTGTACTTATTAACATTCAGCAAATCCCAAGGAGGTTGAGTTTTTGGAACGGATTTAACAGGAACACTCTCAGGAGCAACAGCAGGAATGTGTCTCTTGGTCTTGAGCATCCTACCCCAATTTGTCCGATCCGCCATCTGCTTTTTAACATCATCAGAAATAACATCACTCCCATTGCGCAATTCCCATCCTCCACCTAAGGAACGATAGGTTGAAACAATTCCTAAGACTGTTTCTCCTTGAGCAATGACACAAGAATCTTCGACAGAGAGCTGCTGCTGTTCAGCAGTGAGGACCGTGGTGTAATTGGCCTGTCCCTCTTTGTAGCGAACCATGGCCAGCCTGACTGATTCGTTGGATGCTTTGACCGCTTGTTTTAAATACTCCATACTTTTCCGTCCCTGATAATAAGAAGACAACCCATCCTCTACTTCCTTTTGTGCTTGGAGCACAGTGTTTTGATAATTTAAAATGGCTTGTTGAAAACTAGCATCGGCAACACGGACTTGATTCACTAAACGACCATAATTAAAAACCGGCATCGTAAATCCTGTTACGGCATTAGCCAACGTATTTTGCCAGTTAAAAATACTAGCCAGCTGTTGCCCTCCAAAAGTACTCCCTGTGGAACCGAAGGTGCCAGAAAGCGTGAATGCTGGAAGCAAGTTGGTAATCTCAACTCCGATGAGCGCTGACTTTCCTGCTGCCTTGAGTCCCGCAGACCTGACATCAGGACGGCGTCGCAAAAGATCGTTTGGAATTCCGACCACCAGCTCAGATGGGATGGAAGGAAGTTTTCCAGGAGGAATCAAAGCATCAATTTGGCTCGGTGGTACTCCCACTAAAACCGCCAAAGCATTTTTGGAGAGACGGACACTATTTTCAAGATTAGGAATGCTTGATTCTGTTTTATACAATTCTGTTTCTGCTTGAGTGACATCCAGCTGACTGGTTTGACCTCCATGAAAACGAACTGTTGCAATACGGAGGCTCTCTTGTTGTACAGCAACGTTAGCTTTTACGATCTCCAATTCTTTATCATACATCCGAACGTGAATATAATTTTGAGCAACATCACCAATCAAAGTGACCAGCGCATTATCATAGGCGGTGACACTGGCTAAGTAGTCAGCTTTATCAGATTCAATTTTCCGTCGATATTTCCCCCAAAAATCAATCTCCCAGGATGCATTAAAGAAAAATTGATTGGAAACATTAAAGGGATTAATGGAAGAAAGGGAGTTATTAACAAGTTGATTCAGCGCTCCATTGACCGCTCCATTCTGCCCAACATTTCCTAATTGAGGTAGGTAAGTGAAATTGTAGCCACCTGAAATTCCTTGCTGCTGAGGCAACAGATTGCCTATGGATCGATCTAATAAGGCACGTTCTTGCAAAATGCTAACTCCCACAGATTGCAGCGTTGGATTATTTTCATACGCTATCTCAACCAACTTCACGAGCGTAGGATCATCAAATTTTTTCCACCAAAACATCTCGGACTCACCATATGGCTTTGGTGATACTGCCTTATGAGAGACCCAGCCCTTCTCTACTTTGGAATCCGGCGTTTTATAATTAGGCCCCACCATGCACGAGCTCAGCAAACAGAGCGATGCGATGAGTGAGGCTGGAAGCAGCGGTTTTTTTAGCACAAAAGAGTCTCGTTGTCAGGAAAGTTGAACGCAGCGATTCCAGACCAAAACAGCACTCCCAACAAGAAAATAATCGACGGCTCGAATTGACTCATAAATAATGACATCTCCTTTAAAAAAATACCTCATGGAAACTGATCGCGATTTCATCTCTCATGCTCCAGGGCGCTGGCCCAATGCAACTCCGGAAGAATGGAACAGTTGGCATTGGCAGCAAAAAAATCGCATCACCAAGCTCGAGGAACTCGAGCAGCATTTAAAGCTCAGTCCAGAAGAACGAGCAGGCGTCATTCTGTCGGCACATAAATTGGCGATGGGAATCACGCCTCATTATTTTAATTTGCTCGATACCAATGATCCTGACTGCCCCATTCGACGCCAGGTCATTCCTCGCATTGAGGAGACTCAGACTCATCACTCTGAAATGACTGATCCCTGCGGAGAAGATAGCCACATGCCAGTGCCTGGGCTCGTTCATCGTTATCCTGACCGAGTTCTTTTTTTAATCACCGACCGGTGTGCCTCCTACTGCCGCTACTGCACACGCTCCCGCGTTGTCAGTGGTGTCGGAGAACAAGAACTTCACACCAATTTTGAAGAAGCCTTTACCTACTTAGAACAGCACGAAGAAATTCGCGACGTCTTGCTTTCGGGAGGAGATCCCCTGCTTTTTTCCGATGACAAGTTAGAAAAAATTCTCTCTCGTTTGCGATCAATTCCTCACATTGAATTTTTGCGCATCGGGACCAGAGTCCCTATTTTCCTACCTCAACGGATCACCCCTGCATTGTGTGCCATGTTACAAAAATATCATCCGCTTTGGATGAGCGTGCATACTAATCATCCGCGTGAGTTGACGATCGAAGTTCGCGATGCTCTAGCCCGCCTCGCTAATCACGGCATTCCGCTTGGCAATCAAAGCGTCTTGCTAGCAAAAATCAACGACAGCATCCCTGTGATGAAAGAATTAGTGCAAAAATTACTCCGTTGCCGCGTTCGTCCTTATTACCTCTATCAGTGCGATCTTATCACCGGCTCGCGTCATTTGAGAACATCCGTAAAAAAAGGAATCAAAATCATTGAAGGACTTCGTGGTCACACCACCGGTTATGCCATTCCTCAATTTGTCATCGATGCTCCAGGCGGTGGAGGAAAAGTTCCGATTAATCCGAATTACATTCTTTCTCACGATGACGAAAAAGTAGTCTTGCGCAATTATGAAGGACGCGTATTTGAGTATCCGGAGATTGCTTGAAGCTGAATCACTCTTGCTCAAAATAAAATCTATCAACAAGAGACAAGGTACATTCCCGCGAAGGCGGGAACCCAGAACACTGCCGATCCACACTTTATCTAGACTAAGACATTACCGTCATTCCAGCGGACGCTGGAATCCAGGAGACTATCGATACAGAGTTGATGATTTTATAAAACAAAGTTTCATTTCTTCCTTTTGTGACATCATGCCGCTTTTACGAAAACAAAATGAAAAATCCACAGCCGCCTGGATTCCTGCGTTCGCAGGAATGACGTCTTGTGGGTAGCATCTTTTTATTTTGAAAATACAGTTCCAATTTACTTTGGACAGCAATGAAGCTCACTCCCTTTAAAATCAACAAGCCCCTAACAAGTTCCTGGTTCATGAGCCTTGCGGCTTTGGGCGTGGTCTTTGGTGACATTGGAACCAGCCCTCTCTACACCTTTCATGTCGCGTTGCAGCAACCGATTTCGCGAGGCAGTGATTTTCCATTAGGCGTTGCCTCTCTCATTATCTGGAGTTTGCTCGCCATCGTGACGCTCAAATACATCGTGCTCGTCATGAAGGCTGACTATCATGGCGAAGGTGGAATTTTTGCATTACTGGCACTCTTAGGAGGCAAGGGGTCTCTTACTCGCAAAACACGATTGCCTTTCTTAACATTATTGATCCTCTTTGGTGCGGCTCTTCTTTATGGAGATGGAGCGATCACTCCCGCTATTTCTGTCCTGAGTGCGGTGGAAGGCCTTCAAGGCGTTTACTCTTCGATGACTTCTTATATTCTTCCACTCACGACCCTCATTCTTTTTTCACTCTTCGCGATACAACGCTTGGGAACAGGCCGACTAGGAAATATTTTTGGAGTGATCATGCTCCTCTGGTTCATCACGCTAGGGACGTTAGGAGCCATTCAAATTGCTCACGCTCCTTCTGTCTTGCAGGCTTTAAATCCTTACTATGCTTGGAAAGTGATTCATCAAGCAGGAAGAACAACTGTTTTTTTATTGAGCGCTGTCGTTCTCGCGATCACTGGCGTTGAAGCTCTCTATGCCGACATGGGGCACTTTAGCCGTCCTGCGATTGCACGAGCCTGGCACCTCGTTGTTTTGCCATGCCTCATGCTCAATTATCTTGGACAAGCTGCCTTTGCTTGGACTCACCCAGGATCATGGAAAACCAATGTCTTTTTTAACTTAGTACCTCAAGGTTTTCCAACTTTGTTATTAGTTTTTTTGGCAACAGTAGCAACCATCATTGCCTCTCAAGCTCTCATCTCTGGAGTTTTTTCACTCACGGCTCAAGCTCGTGATTTAGGCTACCTCCCACGCTTTCTCGTCATTCACACCAATCGATTGCAGCGCGGTCAAGTTTACCTCCCAACCATCAATTGGATCCTGGCAGCGGCCAGCCTCCTCTTAGTCTTTATCTTTCGTTCCAGCACTAACCTTGCTGCGGCTTATGGACTAGCTGTGATTGGCACCATGCTCATCACTTCGATTGCTTTTAGCATCGTTGTAGTACGCCTATGGAATTATCCTTTCTGGGTTGGAGCCAGCATTATGATTCTTTTGATGAGCATCGAACTTCCTTTCTTTCTCTCTTCATTCACTAAGTTTGCCCACGGAGGATGCTTTCCTCTCCTCATTGCAACTTGCTTAGTTGCTGTCATGGTAACATGGCATCGAGGCAGAACCTTAATTCGAAGGAAGATGCTATCAACTCCTTGTTCCTTACAAGGACTTGCTGACATCATGAATGTTAAACCCTTTCCATCACCACCAGGAACAGATGTCATCATTACTTTTAATCCTGATCCTCGCTATGCTGCTGCTCACGCTTTTGAATGGCTACGACTCAACAATTCTCTTCGTCAACAAGTTCTTCTCTTAACACCTACAGGAACGGCTGAAAGTCACGTTGATTTAAAAAAGCGGCTCGAGGTTATCCCTCTCTCACCATCACTTTGCCACGTTATTTTTTACTATGGATACATGCAAGAAATCGATCTCCCTGAAATCCTTCGCTTAGCAGCACCGCAACTCCCTTTTAAGATTGCCATGGAACAAACATTCTTTTTATTAACAAAAGAAACCATCATTGAATATAGCGACAAAGAAATGAGACGATGGCAACGCTCTCTCTTTAGCTGGCTCTCGCGGAACATGACTTACGCGCCCGATTACTTTTTCATCCCTTACTCGCAGATTATTGACTTCACTTGGATCATGAAGGTTTAACTTTGGCCCTTTCAACCGCGAAGTGCAAAAAAAGAAAAAAAATAGAAAGGCTACATGATGATGGTAATCTTTAAGGTGTCAAAACCAAGGAGATTATCATGGCCAGAGGCTATCATCATGTAACCAGAGACAAACGATCTCAAATTGAGGCACTGCAAGCAAGAGGATGTTCA
>JAPLTJ010000181.1 GCA_026398175.1 Verrucomicrobiia bacterium
GTGAGTGTGTTGCACTTCACTTGTCAATCGAAGTGTGTTAAAAATTGCTGCTGCCCTGGTGAAAAACGGAGCTGCTTTTTAGGAAAAAAATTTCACCTTTTAAAAAATGTCAAAAATGAGCTGTTTGCGGACACGCTCTAGATATACACTGCAGGTCTGCGCTTCTCGTTCCTGGCACTGCATCGGCTACAACTTCATTTAAAACGCTCTGGTCGCTTTTTTTGCATCGCCAGCAGCAGCAATTATTATTCCTGCGCTAGCGCTACTTGCTGTTGGGTCGTATGAAGCACTGCAAGCAACGTCAAAGGCCGTGACATCTAATCCTAATATTCCTAATAGTCCCAATGATCCAAGAATTGCTTTTCGCCTTATCCTGGATACGGGGATACGATATATTAGGCAGGCGATACAATTGATTTTACCATGAGTATTAGAGCATCGTCCCTTGAATTAACTCTTATAAATAGGTGGCATTTCCATATTCAAGCTGGCTCTAGATGAAGCGTAATATCTTCAAGAGATAATCCAGCATTCATTAGATGATTTTTAACTTGGTGAGAAATGGTATGTCCTTCGCTAACACTCATCGTGCCATCTACTCTGATATGAAGGTCTACAATAAGAACGAGGCCGCTTTTTCGGACGCGGCATTTTTCAGCGCTTTTCACACCCTGTATTTCACAAGCTAGTCTAATGATGGTTTTTTCCATCTGATCAGAAACTCTCGTATCCATAATTTCTGCAAGAGAGAAACGGAAAATATGGGTCGCATTGTAAAAAATAATTCCACAGGCGATCAATGCAGCCCAACTATCCGCATTTTTATAGCTATTGCCTGCAAATAGAGAAATACTAATGCCGATAAAAGCAGTTAAGGAAACCATCATGTCAGAACGATGATGCCAAGCATCAGCCAGCATAGCAGTGCTTCCAATTTTTTGAGATAGTCGATGGATGAGTTGAAAGAATGCTTCTTTAAATAAGATAACGACTATTAAGATTATTAAAGTATAGGCCTTAGGTGGATATGCTTGGAGACCATGAGAAGCATTTACTAATCGATGAATACTAAAGAGAGCAATGGTGAGCCCCAAAAGGCAAAGAACAAGAGAGCTGATAATGGCTGCTAGTGATTCCGCCTTTCCATGTCCATAAGGGTGATCCGAATCTGGAGGCTTTGAAGCATATCCTAAAGCAAACCAAGTTCCCAGAGAGGTCATCACATCTAGCATCGACTCTATGCCATCTGCTGTTAAGACAATAGAATGTCCCATCAATCCTGCTGCAGTCTTAACCGTTCCTAAAACTAAGTTAAAGATTGCTCCAGCAAGAACAAGTTTTTGTCCAGCCGCGGCTTTTTGATAAAGGTTACTCACCATGGTTTGTTTTTACATCATTGATATATTCCTTAACAGCTTTTTGGATGGAGGATGCCAGGTCTGCTTTTGGTTTTACAAAAGAAGGGCGAAACCAGGGTTGTAAGCCCAAGAGATCGGTCCATACTAAAATCTGCCCGTCACAATGAATGCCGCTACCAATTCCGATAGTTGGAATCTCTAATGCTTGAGTGATTTGTTGAGCCACACGAGGTGTAACTAATTCTAAGAGAACCGCGCTTGCTCCTGCTTCTTGCACTTCGTGAGCTTCACGCAAGAGTCTCTTGGCTTCCTCGGGCGTTTTACCTTTGATTCGATATTGTTTCTCTATAAGAATTTGCTGACAGAGCATTCCTAAATGAGCGATAACTGGAATTCCTTCTTTAACAATAGCCTCGATTTGTGGACAAAGGGCTCCTTCCAATTTGACCATATCAGCCCCAGCGGCATGCAAAACTTGAGAAGATTCTACAGCTGTTGGAACTGTGTTAAAAGTATTAATAGGCAAGTCAGCTGCAATAATTGACCTGGTTGCTCCTCGGCGAACTGCTTTGAGATGATGTTGGATATCATTAAGGGTGACCTGAGTTGTGTCAGGGTGTCCCAATACTACCATTCCTAATGAATCACCAACTAAAATAAGATCGATCCCTGCTTCATCAAGCAATCGAGCAGAAGGATAGTCATAGGAGGTTAAGCAGGAAATTTTCTGACCTGTTTTTTTTGAGTTCTTTAAAAAATTTATTAATTCTTTTTTATTCATTATAAGTTAATTGATATTATTTATTTTTAAATCTAGTAAATATTCCCGTGCTGTTTTTTTCCATCCAGGAAGGGTGAAGTGAGGCGCTATTTCTGAAAGTGGTCCAAGGACAAACTCTCTTTCAAGGATTCTTGGGTGAGGTAAGGTTAGCAGATCTGAAGTTAGAATTTCTGTGCCATGATAGAGGAGATCTAAGTCGAGTGTCCTCGGCGTATTTTGGATGCGTGGGAGAGTGCGGCCTGCTTCTGCTTCGATTTTTTGAAGAAAATCAATCAAGTCATAAGAGGAGAGTGATATTTCCAACTGAATAACAGCATTTAAAAAATTAGGCGAATGAGGGGGACAATTAACGGGAGCTGTTTTGTATAACGAAGAAACCAAAAAAGTACTAGGGGGGCCAAGATGGAGTTCTTGAAGTTGGCTGATAGCTTTACTAAGAATCAGGTCACTTTTTCCAAGGTTAGAGCCGAGGGCAATGCCAGCTTGGGTAGGTTCAGGAAAGTGAAAATGATGATCTTCCATTTACTTTTAACTAGTTTTTATTCCTAGAACATGTTGCATGTCATATAAACCTGATTTTTTAGAAGCAAGCCAAGCGGCTCCCCGGAGCGCGCCGCTGGCATAGGCTGCGCGTGTTGATGCGCGATAAGTTAATTCTAGTCGTTCCCCTAAAGTTCCAAGAATAACCGTGTGTTCTCCGATAGCATCGCCAACTCTTAAGGCATGTATTCCTATTTCAGAAGGCTTGCGTTCATTAAAAATTCCTACACGTCCATGCCGGGCTTCTGTTTCATAGTCCAGGTTACGGACTTCAGCTATCACTTTTGCTAGCTGCTTAGCGGTGCCGCTTGGAGCATCTTTTTTAAAACGGTGGTGCATTTCAACGATTTCAGCATCATATTCCGGGCCTAAAAGTTCCGCCGCTTTTTGAGTCAGCCAAAAAAGTACATTCACGCCGACGCTGTAGTTCGGAGAAAAAAGAACAGGGATCTCTTTGGAGGCTTCGAGGATAATAGCTTCTTCCTCTTTAGAAAGACCAGTTGTCCCGATCACTAAGGCTTTTTTCGCTTTCTTGCATTTGGACAAAAGATCCATGGTTGCTTGAGGGGTCGTGAAATCAATGATAACATCGACCTTGTTTATTAAGGGGTCAATGGAGTCTTTTGAAGAGATGGCGCCTAAAAGTTCTAGCGAAGACTCTCTTGGGAGTGACTCCAATAAGGCCTGCCCCATTTTTCCTTTTGAGCCGTAAATAACAATGTTAATCTTTTTCACAAGAATAAATTCTTTAAATTAAAATCTTCCTAATTCTTCTACTTTTTTTTCTAAAATAGCACGATTCTCCTTAGTGAGTTCAACGAGTGGCAGTCGAAACTCTTCCTTAATCATGCCTTTCATTGCTAGGGCGGTTTTGATGGGAACGGGGTTGCATTCGATAAAAATATTCTTAAAAAATGGCGTCAGCCGCTCGTGAAGTTCCTCCGCTTGCTGGCATTTTCCTGCGGCAAACAAAGCAACAAGTTGGACGATTTTTGAGGGAATAAAATTAGAGGCTACGCTAAAAACCCCAACACCTCCTGCTTTTAATAAAGGAAGGGTGAAAATATCATCTCCCGAAAGAAGTTCAAAATAGGAAGGCAGGTTAGCTTTAAGTTGATGAATGCGATCAATATTGCCAACGCTATCTTTAAGGGCGATGATGTTTGGGCAGTCGGCAGCCAATCTAAGAATAATCGAAATAGGGATTTCGATGCCGCATCGGCTGGGATTATCGTAAGGAACGATCGGTATTTTCACGGAGGCCGCAACCTCTTTAAAGTGGCGATAGATTCCCTCGGGAGATGGCTTGTTGTAGTAGGGAACAACGATGAGGGCTGCATCTGCTCCAAGTTGCTCTGCTTTTTGGGTCATCTCGATGGTTTTTGCAGTAGAATTGGATCCGGTGCCCGCGATGACAAGTGCTCTTTTATTAACCGTTTTAATGGTTAACTCGATAACACGCAACTGCTCCTCGGGAGTAAGAGTAGGGGCCTCTCCAGTAGTTCCAGTTGGAAGAATGCCTCGAACGTTTGCCTCTATTTGGAATTCAAGGAGCTTCACGAAGGCCTCCTCATCAAATTTTCCATCATGAAATGGAGTAACAATAGCGGTATGAGTGCCGGTAAAGGAGGGGTATTTTTTATTCATAGGATTTTAAAATAGGTTAAAAAGCTAAATGGAGATCGTTCCGCTAAAAACAAAATCAGCAGGGCCTGTTAAAGCAACTTGAGTTATTTGAAGAGGCTCTTTGGTGACTTGAAAATCGACCTGCAGTTTATCGCCACCTTGTGTGATAACAAAAATAGGCGAAGGGGCCCCTGAAAGCAAATGGTGAATCAAGGCTGAGGCAACAACTCCTGTGCCACATGCTAGTGTCTCATCTTCGACACCTCGCTCGTAAGTTCTAATTGCAAGCAGCTGAGGTTCTTTAATCTGAACAAAATTAACATTTGTTCCTGCTGGGGCAAAGTGGGCGTGGTGTCGAGTTTTGCGACCTCTCTCCACAACGGGGGCTATTTCTAGATCGTTTACAAAAAGAACAGCGTGGGGGACGCCTGTGTTAATACTATGAAGTTCCAGTTCTTGGGCTGAGTCTAATAGCAGAAGTTTATTAAGTTGAAGGTCAAAAGGGGCGCTCATTAAAATTTGGACCTGATTGCCTTGAAGGGTTCCTTGAATAAGGCCAGCTTGGGTTTGAAAAGCAATTTGCCCAGAAATTTTCTCCAGTTGTGCAAGATATTGAGTAAAGCATCTTGCTCCATTGCCGCACATTTCAACTTCAATCCCATCGGCATTGTAGTAGCGCATTCGGTAAGGTGTCTCGTTTTTGACAATTTCTAATACCAAGAGTCCATCTGCGCCAATACCTCGATGGCGATCGCAGAGAAGATTGATCTGTTGCTCCGTTAGATGGAGATTGCCGCTGCGGTTATCGAGCATGACAAAGTCATTACCAGCTCCATTCATTTTAACAAAATTAAGAGACAATGACATAGGCGCAGAAGGATGTGAGTACAGAGGGAGAATAATAAAAATACTTATTTTTAAAGAGAGGTCACGCTAATTCAGAAGTATTCTCAGCCCTTTCATAACTTAAGATAATATATGTCATGAATAATTGAAAGATTAGACTGTGTAAGCTAACATTTCAATTATTCATGACATAGTGGTTTTGTGATTACTGAGAGCTTTTGGCTTAAAAGCCTATTTTTTAATCATTCATGACATCGTTTCTTTGGATTGGAATAATACCACTTCTATTAAATAACTGGATTATATGACGCGGGAGTTTTTGTGTTGAGCAAAGTGGAAGAGCGGCAGCGCTATGTCTCTTAACCTAAGCTCTGACAACGAAGCTCAGCTCAAAAACATGCATGCGGCGTGGCAGCCGCTGGATCGACTGCCGTCAGGCAGCCCGTAAGGTCGAGCCTCGCGGGAGCGAGCGAGTTTTGCAACAAGTGAGATATGTGCTCCAGTTATTTAATGGAAGTGGTATAAGTCAAGTTTGCTCTGATTTCTGGCTTCCTAATAACGTTTTCTACAGAGAAAACTCTCAAAGGTCTTATTCAGGAAGGTCAAAATATTAGTAGCAATATGCTGACTATCTGGATATTTTATTGAAAACCGAAAATTTAATCTGCCCGCTATGGTCATAGCACCTCGCTTAACAAACAGCGCCACAGGTCAAATGAGAGCGTTTTTTGAAGAGACCCCTTTCAAGTTTTTTATGGCATGAGTCGCTTTAAACTTCTAAACTTTACGTTATGCAAAAAACAGAAACTTCATTATCAGAATTGAAATTGATAGGACTGACCTGTCGCACGAGTCTTAATCATGAAATAAATCCAAGCAGCGCCAAGATTCCAGGAATGCTGCAAAAGTATTTTGGCAGTCAGTCCCCAGAAAAAATTCCTAATCGCTCAACTCCTGGAACGACTTATTGCGCCTATACTAACTATGAATCTGATTACACTGGCGAGTACGATTATTTTGTTGGCGAAGTTGTCAATTCCGTTGAAAATATTCCAGTAGGTTTTTCTCAACTAACAATTCCTGAACAACGATACGTTAAAATTACAGCTGGCCCCGGAAAAATGCCGGAGATTTGCATTCAAGCTTGGCAAGAAAAAGTCTGGGCCATGGAGACTCTACCTGCTGCTCTAGGTGGAAAAAGAAACTAGAGCATTTTCAAAAAAGTTATAGCCGCACATTGCGGGGTCACTCCGGTGCTCGCGTCCTCGAGTATCTCTATACACTGCGGGTCTGTGCGCCTCGTTCCTGGCACTGTATCGGCTATAACTTTTTTTAAAACGCTCTATCTTGCCGATTTTGAAGTTTATGATGAACGCGCAACAGATCCGCAAAAGACGATTCTCGATATTTATGTGGGAATCAATCATTGAGCCTTTTTGACCAAAGCATTTTTCTGCAGGTGCAATAATTTCCCAGTTGCCGCACAAGGCCAACTCTGAAGGTTTAAATTTCATTGGCAGCACAACTTTCGTGCACCTCTCCTAGTCCCAAGGTGAGGCCCTTTCAACCGCGAAGTGCAACACGTGAAAAAAAATAGAAAGGCTACATGATGATGGTAATCTTTAAGGTGTCAAAACCAAGGAGATTATCATGGCCAGAGGCTATCATCATGTAACCAGAGACAAACGATCTCA
>JAPLTJ010000088.1 GCA_026398175.1 Verrucomicrobiia bacterium
GATCGTTTGTCTCTGGTTACATGATGATAGCCTCTGGCCATGATAATCTCCTTGGTTTTGACACCTTAAAGATTACCATCATCATGTAGCCTTTCTATTTTTTTTCACGTGTTGCACTTCGCGGTTGAAAGGGCCATGTCTTATTCTATTCACCAGCCATCTTTTCTACCAATTCTTAACCAGCTATCATCAAATCTCGATGCAAGCCCGGTTACCTCAACGGACTCAAATTCTTTAGAAAACTCCCCTCCTATTGGCAGGCCTATCTCAAAAAAAGCTACCGACTCTGCCCTGCAAGCTCCTACTTTCATCCTAAAAAGCAGCTTTGCAGGTCATACAGTCACCGCTTCTACCTCAGAAATGAGCTCTCTTAAAATGAGAAAAAATGTTAGTTTAGCGACTACGGCACAAGCCGTGAGTGAAGCGAGAGAAATCTCCACTCACACCGTTAAATGGATTCCCGCAGAAAAACCCATCGAGCGCACAATAACTAAAGATCCAACTCCAAGCTCAGACGAAGAAAGCCTGAAGCCAAATAACTTTACACTTCGAAAATCGGAAGAAATTAAAGATGGCGCTAAAAATATTCTCCCAGCGCGAACGAAAGACTTGCAAATAGCAACAAGAATGCACAACAAGTTCTTCTATGATAACCCTTATCTTGATCAGGAGAGCACTGCTCAAATAAAAGAAAAGTTCTCAGTGATTAAAGATCACTCCATTAAAGCTAAAAAATATAGTGACTGGACAACGGCGAGAAATTCTCTGCTTCAGGGAAACAAAGAGTTAGCAAAGAAATTAGAAGAGACAGGCTATAGCATCGGTTCTGATTGGAGCCAACAACAACTTCAAGAAGATTGGGGGAATGCACAGCAAGAGCCATGGGCCACTAATGATGCTCTATTCGATCTTCAAAAAACAATTGCTGCTGCCATCAGCAAGAAGCCATCGAACAAAAGTCCATTGCCTCAACAAACTTTATCAGAACAAGAACAACCTGAACTCCACAAAGAAACATACACTAACGCTGCGCATGAAAGTCATGAAGACATTGTATCCGTTCCTGGCGTAGGATTGGTTGATCGAAACAAATACGATATTGGCAACGTAACGTATGATGAAAATGGAAAATGGACTATTTTTGATATGACAGGAAGGAGATACGATCAGCCTGAGCCACCTTCCAACAATTCGTCGTGCACCATTTCTTAAAAACACGTTTATTTGACCTGTAGCGCTCTTTAAAAATGCGGGTGCTATGATCTATGCCGGAGTTTGTAATTTTTGAAATTCATCACATCATCAAAAAAATCAACATGTTATCATTAATTTGATGATTTACCGTGTAACGATATTCAGTGATTTTCGTAACTAGAGCGTGTCCGCAAACAGCTCATTTTTGACATTTTTTAAAAGGTGAGATTTTTTTCCTAAAAAGCAGCTCCGTTTTTCACCAGGGCAGCAGCAATTTTTAACACACTTCGATTGACAAGTGAAGTGCAACACACTCAC
>JAPLTJ010000121.1 GCA_026398175.1 Verrucomicrobiia bacterium
ATACCCATTCCCTGCCTCTATCAGCACAGCGCCGTGAGTTCAATCTCGTGGCACGCTACATGGTTTTGCCGTAGGCTATTTTTAAGTACTAACTTTTTTAATAGACCCCTGTGTATCAAAACACGTGAAATGCTCCTGTTCCTTGTGGGAGGCAGCCTGCTTCTTGCTTGCTTCCTGTAACCTGTAACCTGTAACCTGTTCCACTATTTATGAGCCGTTACCGCGATACTGTCCTTCTTCCTAAAACTGATTTCCCCATGCGCGCAGGTCTTGCGACGCGGGAGCCTGAGCTGCTTGCCCGTTGGGAAAAAGAAGATCTCTATTTCAAAATTCAGCAAGCTCGCGCTGGAGCTCCTCGCTATGTCTTGCATGATGGACCTCCTTTTGCGAACGGGCAGGTGCACATGGGAACAGCACTCAATAAAACGCTCAAGGATTTGGTGGTAAAATCAAAAACCATGCTCGGTTTCCAGGCTCCCTTCGTTCCTGGCTGGGATTGCCATGGATTGCCGATTGAGTTTAAAGTAGTGAAGTCTTCTACAGGTCTCACGCCGCTCCAAATTCGGGAGCAGTCGGATGCGTATGCGCGAAAGTTCATCGCTATTCAACGAGAAGATTTCAAACGTCTTGGCGTTTTCGGAGATTGGAAGCATCCTTACCTAACGCTCGATCCTACTTACGAAGCCACTATCATTCGTTCTTTTGGAAAAATGGTGGAGCAAAATCTTGTTTATCAAAAAAAGAAACCTGTCTATTGGAGTACTGGTGCTCGAACAGCTCTGGCAGAGGCTGAGATTGAGTATCAGGAAAAAATTTCGCCGGCAGTCTACGTCGCATTTCCGTTGAAAGATCAGCCTGATCTCTCCGCCGTTATTTGGACAACGACTCCGTGGACCTTGCCTGCAAACGTTGCCATCGCTGTCAGTCCTGATGCGACCTATGTTGTCGTTCATGCTAAAAATCAACAAGGTCTTGAAAAAGATTACCTAGTTGCAGAGGCCCGTGTAGAGAGCTTTTGCGAGGCATGCAGTTTAGAAAAAGTTTCTCTCGGGAAAAAATTTCTTGGACGCGATCTCGAAGAAAAAGTTGCTAACCATCCTTTCTTGCCTCGCACGGCGACGTTTTATGGAGCGGAGTTCGTTACGATGGACTCAGGAACAGGTCTCGTCCACATTGCTCCAGGTCATGGGGAAGATGACTATGCATTGGGTCTTCAGAAAAAATTGCCCGTTTTGTCTCCAGTTGATGATGCGGGATCTTTCACCGAAGAGTGTGGTGTTCCTGCGCTTATTGGAAAAAATGTTTTTGCTGGCAATGCCCTGATCATCGAGATGCTCGCGGAACATGGTTTGTTGTTGGGATATCACGAACATCGTCACAGCTATCCTCATTGCTGGCGTTCCAAGACACCGATTCTCTTCCGTGCCGTTGAACAATTTTTTATCAATGTTGCTCAACTGCGCGACAAGGCTCTCACTGCAATTGATGGCGTGAACTGGATTCCTGCATGGGGCAAGAGCCGCATTAGTGCTGGAGTTGATCGTCTTGATTGGTGTATCTCGCGCCAACGTTCGTGGGGTGTGCCATTGCCGATTTTTTATGATGCTGAAAAGAAGCCGATCCTAGATCCAGTCTTGATTCGTCAAATTGCTGACATTTTTGAAAAAGAGGGATCGAATGCTTGGTTCCGTCTCGATGATGCTGCTTGGTGTCAACTTCTCGGAAAGCCAGAAGGTTCGTTGCAGCGTTTTTCTTTGGACATTCTCGATGTTTGGATCGAAAGCGGCGTCAGTCATGAAGCCGTGTTGCGAGAACGTCCAGAATTACAATTTCCAGCAGATCTTTATCTCGAAGCGACGGATCAACATCGTGGCTGGTTTCAATCATCCCTCATGACTTCTGTGGCACTGAATGGCGTGGCTCCCTACAAAACAGTCCTAACGCATGGCTTTGTAGTTGATGTTGACACGCGCCAAAAAATTTCTAAATCCAATCAAGGTGCTCCCGGCTATCAAAAACCAACGGAAGTCGCTCATTTCATCAAGACCTACGGTGCTGATATTGTGAGGCTCTGGGCGGCGAGTGTGCAGTTCACAGATGAAGTTCCTTTTTCGGAAGAGATTTTTGCCCGCGTGACTGATTCCTATCGTCGGATTCGAAACACGCTTCGTATCTTGCTTGGGAATATCAATGATGATGATGTGAGTTTACCAACTGCAGATCTGACGAGTATTGATGCCTGGATTCTGGAACGTCTGCAACAATTGGTGAACACTTGTCGCAAGGCCTATGAGGAGCTTGCTTTTCAAAAAGTCACGCACGCCATCAATCAATTTTGTACTGTTGATCTCAGTAGTCACTATGTTGATGTCACCAAAGATCGTCTCTATTGTGATGCAGCGAATGCTCCAAGGCGTCGTGCTACTCAAGCAACGATGGCTCGGATTTTTGAAACGATCACCAAGTTGTTAGCTCCGATTTTAGTTTTCACGACGGAGGAAGCTTGGAATTACTATCGTCCAGGAAGTTCGATTCATTTGGAACTTTTGCCAGCCGCTCGCGAGCTTGATGCAGCCTTGCTGCAACGTTACGAAAAGCTTTTAGAATTACGCAGTCAAATCGCACAAGCTTTAGAAAAAGCGCAGCGCGACGAAGTCATTGCTAATCCTTTGGAGGCTTTTGTAAAAGTAACGACGAAAGATTCAGAGATTTTAAAAGCAGCAGCAGCGCCACAAGGGCTGGCGGAAATCGAAGAATTTTTTATCCTCAGTCATTTTGAAGTCGAAGAAGGCGAAGAAAAAATTACTATTTCCTTAGAAGCCTCTGAAAAATGTGAACGCTGCTGGCGCCATCGTGTTGATGTTGGATCTCATGTCGAGCATCCGACGCTCTGTGGGCGTTGTGCGAGTGTGGTAGAACCACAGAAATAAAATAAAAAGAATTCACAGGGATGGAAGCGATAGAATGGATAAGAAATAAAAAATAAGGCAACCAATCTTACATACAAAATTCCTGGCACTATTAATTTCTTTTTCGTGTTATTTCGCGTATTTAGCGGTTTATAATTCTTTCATCCCTTCCATCACTTCTATCCCTGTGAATTTCTTTTTTTACTTATGATTAATCCACTCTACTTCATTCCGCTTGTCTTCTTGCTCGTCGCTTGTGATCAACTGACCAAGCTCTTGGTCTTACATGCAGTTTCTGTTTATGGAGCTGTTAAAATTATACCCGGATTTTTTTATCTGACGCATCTTTATAACACCGGTGCTGCATTTGGAATGCTTCATGATAGCAATCGATTCTTCATGGGAATTTCAGTGGCTGCCATTGCTGTTCTTTTTTGGCAGCGACGTCATTTTGTGGCGCTCTCCTTGCAGCTCGGTTGGGTTTTAATGCTCTCTGGCATCCTTGGAAACCTTTGTGATCGCTGGTTCCGCGGCCATGTCATCGATTTCTTAGGATTTCAAATTTGGAATTATTACTGGCCACCGTTTAACATTGCTGATACTTGCATCTGCATGGCGACCGGATTTTTTCTACTGAGTGCTTTTTCTTCTCAAAGATCGAAGTAAAGGATGCAAGCCAAAGAACGGAATAGCCACAAAAGAACGCAAAGAACGCAAAGAAAAGACAAAAAATGAGCCGCTAGTGGATTATTTTATTCTTCCCTCATCGAGATCGATGTAGTCAAAGATTGTCTGAATGTCAGTGCGACCTTCATAACCGCATTCCTTGAGGCGTTGTTTGACAAGTTCTGCGGCATCATCATGCCAACCGTGTTTCATCATGAAGGCATTCCAAATTATCATCTCTTCTTCGGTGTGTGCTTTTCCGTTTTTGATGCACCACGCCCAAGCCTCTTCATCAGAGGCTCCAGCAATTGTCACTTTTTTTAAAGCTTCATAATCAACGCCCAAAAAGCGAACGCAAACTCCATCCATTTTTTCTCCAAGATTAGCAAGATAGGCCTCAGGCAATTTTCCAACTGCATGCAATCGGATTTTATCGAGCATACGACCAAAGAAGACAAGACTGTGAATTTGATCGTAAGGACTGCGAGGAATTTGTAAGTCTATTTTTATTTTATTAATTCTTTCTTTGGTTTTTTTGCGGCTATTTCTCTTTCTTCGGAGTCACATGATAACTCGCTGGCCAGCAGATTTGGCGGCGTAGGAGCCAATGAACACCGATGAGATCGAGAATGCCATGGCTCATTCTTTTGAAAATCGTATAGTTAGAATTGCCAAAGCGGCGAGGGCGATGGTTGACTGGAAACTGTCCTAACGTGAGGCCTGCATTTTCTAACATCGCAATCATGTAGCATTGCATTTGATTAAAAGGCATGAGAAACCGAAGGTATTCTTTGCGGATGACTTTGAGCGTGCAGCCTGCATCGCGAACGGTATCGCCAGTGAAAAATTTGCGGACTTTATTAGCGACTTTGGAAGCTATTTTGACCTGCCAACTATCTTTGCGATTTTTACGATAGCCGCAGACAACATCGTAGTTTTTTGATTCACAAACTAACATCGGAATATCAGCAGGATCGTTTTGACCATCGCCATCCATCAAGATGCAGAGAGGATGTGAAGCTGCAAGTAAGCCAGCATAGAGGGCTGCGCTTTGGCCCAAATTTTTAGGGAACGAAATCAGGCGAACATCTTTGAATTTTCTGATCAGCGCTTCAGTTGTGTCACGACTCCCATCATTGACGGCAATGATTTCAGCATCAGGATTGGTGAGGCGTGTTTCTTCCAAAACAGCAACGACGTTATCTTTTTCATTGTAGAAAGGAATGATGATAGAAATTTTAGGCGAGGGATGAACTTGAGACATGGAGGAAGGTTACAGGTTGTAGGTTACAGGTTACAGGAAAAAACACCTATGCTGTTGGAATCAATCCTGCAAGACGCATGGGAGCTTCTGTGCCGTAGCGGGTTTTGATGGGAAGGGCCAAAATAAAACTTCCCGTTGGTGGAAGGCTGGCGGAGTTGGCCACATTTTCAACAATATATTTTTCGGCTCCCAAGAGTGTTGCGTGGACCGGATAGCCGCTCTCTGGGCGGTCTGGAGAGAGAGTGTCAATGCCGAGACCGACAATATTTCTTTGCAAAAGAAATTCAGCCGCTTCTTTGGAGACGGAGGGAAAAAGAAAATTGTTGTGATAGCGCTCTGGCTGATTCCAAAATTGATCCCAGCCTGTTCTGATCAGAACAAAACTATTTGGCTCGATGGCGCCGTAGATTTTTTCAAAGAGTGCAAGATCATCGAGGGAGACCGAGTAATGTTCATGAGCTTGTGCTGAGACATCGATTGTCACGCAAGGTGCTATCAGGCTGTTAAGATCTAGCTGCTCAACGGTTGCTTTTCCAATGCTGCAATGAGCTGGTGCATCGATGTGGGTTCCAATACCCGCGTGCAGCTTGAGTTGTTGGACACGAAAAGAAACATCGCTGGTTGTCAGATCGTAATCAAGTTTTACTTCCTGATGAAATCCACATGAGCCAGTCCAAGAAGGAATGCTTTCATTCAAGGTATGGGTTAAGTCGATGATGCGATAAGGAAAAGACATAGAAGAAGCCATTGCTGTCCAAAATAAAAAAGGCTACACCGAGACGTCATTCCAGCGGACGCTGGTACGTCATTCGTGCGAAGGCAGGAACCAAGCGGCTGTGGATCTTTATTTTTGGTTTCGTAAAAGTGGTATGATATCACAAAAGGAAGAAATACTTTCTTTAAAAAGAAGCGATGCTTTATTTTATAGAACCATTAATTCTGTATTGAAGGTCTCCTGGATTCCAGCGTCCGCTGGAATGACGGTAATGTGTAAATGTGGGCATAATATGGTTAGAGAAGCCTTTTCTTCTGTTAGTAGATTTTATTTTGGACCAGAGTCAGAGGAAGCGTAACAATTACATCATAATAATTCCCTTTTCCATGGCGCGTGCCAATGTTTTCTTGGCATCGGCGCTGTAAGCACGTGTTGGGGCAATTTCATCTTCTTCGTCATTGAGAGTTGCTCCTGTTCTCTCTTTTTTCTTTTTATTGATGGAAGGTCTTCGTGAGCCTCTTTGTCCAACGGGAGCGAGCATTTGGTCCTGGGCCATGGCTGCTTGAATAGATGACTTGGTGGCGTCATCAACTGTCGTGTATTGATTGCCAGCTACTGCTTGGTTTGTTGCGGTTGATCCAAAAACAAAAGCGGTGGAGTCATTAGACTGCATGGAATAACTATCAGGAGCAACGGTTCCTGGTGCCACGCTAACACTTGCCGCGGTGCCTCCGCTAACGCCCGTAGAAGTTTCTCCCTTGCCAGCAGTCGGAGGTGTTGAACTGTTGGAGGGAGAGGCCCGATCGTTATTAAATGCCAGCGATGATTGAATCACTTGTGCTGGAGAAATAAGCGTGATGGGATGGTTGGCCATGGTTAAAAAAGGTTACAGGTTGCAGGCTACAGGTAATCATTGCTGTCCAAAATAAATATTTCAAAATAAAAAAACGCTACACCTAGACGTCATTCCTGCGAAGGCAGGAAAGAGGGGGCTGTGGATCTTTATTTTTGTTTTCGCAAAAGTGGCATGATTTCACAAAAGGAAGAAATGCTTTCTTCGAAAAAAGAATTGAGACTTTATTTTAAGCGATCATCAAGTCTGTGCCGATAGTCGCTGGATTCCAGCGTCCGCTGGAATGACGGTAATGTGTAAATGTAGGCAGAATGTGGTTAGCCAGGCCCTTTCTTCTGTTGGTAGATTTTATTTTGGACAAGAGTGACAGGTAATACTACTTGAAGAAAATTTTTTAGTCATTATCGTCAGATTCAGGTATTCTATCAGGATCATTCAAGATGTCGCTGATCAAAGTTGGCTGCAATGATGCTCGGCTTTGTGGTTGTCATTGCTGTTGGAGTGCTGGTCTGACAACTTCTTCCATATGATTTTTCAGTGCTTGGAATGCCGCTTCTCTATTTTCAGGCGTGGCCGAAGCAACACCAAAGAAAAGATCGATGGTTTTTTGCATCGAGGAGTCTTTCAGCAAGGCGTTAGCTAGCTTGCCATTAGCTCCAAGAATACGAAGATACTCTGCAGTGGTGGTAGGGATTTTTTTGCCAGCGATAACATCGACTTTCTTTCGATCAAAAAATGTTGCGACCGCTTGCTCAAAACCTTTTGGATCCAGTAATTCGATGAGGGTTGCTCCAGCGCTATGAAAATCAACTTCTGATCCATAAGCTTTTCGATTAAGAACTTCTGGTGCGAGAGTATCTGGAGTTCCAGCAAGCTTTGTTGAGTACAATGGATTATTATTTTTGGGCGTGGTTATTGCCCCATTGAGCATTTTACTTCGTTTCCCAAAGACTCCTCCTAAGCCAGCATCGATGACAGTCAATTTCTGATAGGTTGGGCTTTGTGGATCAGCATCAAACATGAGGTTCTCTGTTTTGATATCCCGATGGATGAAGTTACGCGCATAAGTTTTTTCTAGAAAACTAAAGAGTTGTTCTGAAATAGTGTGGAAATGCTTGGATCCATCAAGAGGCAGTTCGCGAGATTCTGGGGCTACAAGTTTTCGGAGTTCCTGTCCAGGTGCTTTTTCCATCAGTTGACCAAGCAAGGCGACGCTTGTACCTAGAGACAAATTTTGTGTAAAAGCTTTTACTTGTTCGGTAGGGACATAGAATTTTTTTTCTAGTTCGGTAGGCTCTTTTATTTCTAAAATAAAAACAGCTGTCTTTGCAAAGTGAGGCAAGTCGTTAAGACGTGATGCTGCAATGTCTCCAGTGCGATGAAATTTGCTAGTAGGGCTAGCAATAAAAACACATTTTTCTTTTTCTTCTTTATAAACATATTCTTTATAACCAATGGAAGCTGCATAGACCTTTCCAAAAGCTCCTTGTCCAATTGGTTTGGACGCATCGATTTTTACTCCTTTTGTGATGAGATAAGAAATCAGACTTATTGACGGTGGTATTTCTTTAGTTTCGGAGGAGGGTAGTGAGGGCAACACGTTGTCTAAGCTTTGGAGGTTTTCATTGTTATTTGTAGCAAATAGACTTTTGAAATTTTTCCCCAAATTTTGATCATTAGGTGCGCTGGAAAGATATTCGCTAAAGCTGTTTTTAAGTAAATTTAGCTGAGCAGGTGTTATCCCAGGATAAGCATTTTGAAGAAGATCATAGATGTACAAATTAGTCGCGGTCTTTTCTGCTTCACTTGGAGCAAACCAAAAATTTTTATATTGCAACGCGGCCCCCTCTTTGGCTTGTCTTAAGACGAGTGTTCCTTTCCCTTCTAGCCCGCTGAGTGAGGAAAGAAGTTCTTTTGCCTGATCTTGTGAACCCTGAAAGGCGTAACGGGATACTAGCTGTCTAGCAACTGTTGTTATCTGTGTAGCCTCGTAGTTTGCACGAGGAATCGTAATTTTCGCTCCGGACCAAAAAGAAGAAGTGATGGGGGTTTTTTCTTGTGCTGTAGCTGCAACACGCGCTCTTTCCTCATTTCCTGGTTGAGAATTTGTCTGCCTCACTCTCCATCCAAAGAACGAACAAAATTTTGAACTCCAAGATGACTCAACTGACGAAGTGGTGGAGGCGGAGGCGACGACGGTGGCATTGTTGGATGACGAAGATGCGCTTGCTTTATTCATAAATTTATTAAAATAATCCCGCAATGATATTTACGATCAACGCTAGGATGGAAGTGTTAAAAAGAAAAGAGAGTAATCCATGTAATAAAACGAGTCGGCGTAATCGATGTGTGGCAATGCCGACATCGGCGACCTGGCAGGTCATTCCGATGACAAAAGAAAAATAGACAAAGTCCCAATAGTCAGGAAATTTTTCTTGGCCAGGAAAAACTAATCCTCCTGTGACGCTCTTTTCTTCTTCTGGATCAGGCTTTGTAGCAGATAATGAGGGATCTCTTGCTGGCGGTAAGGGATGATAAAAAAAATGAGCATACAAACTTGCAAAGCGCGTATGAACAAAAGTCCACGAAATTGCGATTGTGATCAGTGCAAAAGCAATGCTTTCGGAAACATGAGGAGTAAATTTTTCTTTTGCTAAACTTAACAAGAACCATGTTGATAAAACACTGGCAATGGAGGCTAGGATGAGGACGAAAAAGAAAAAATGACGCGCAGTGTCGGTGACGCGCAGTCGTTTTCTAATCGAGTAAGGATCTTTGGTGAAAATTAAAAACCAAGTTAGTATGATGCTAGTCAAAGCAAATCCATCCCAAGCAACAATGGATGGGACCGGAAAAAGAAAAGAGTGATGCAGTCCCCAAAAAAGAAGAAGTGCTATCAAGCATTCGATGGCCCAATATTCATGCAAGCGCAAAAAACAATGGAATCGTTTTGAAGATTGAGTTATTTTTTTGAACGATGACATTATGAAGCCAATAAATTAACACAAATTATGTTCTCTCGCTCCTTTTTAACAAAGAATTTTTTTTCGCAGCCCTTAGCGGGAGTGGTGGTTTTTTTAGTGGCGTTGCCGTTGTCGCTTGGTATTGCTTTAACCTCGGGGGCGCCGCTTATTTCAGGACTCTTGGGTGGCATGGTGGGAGGTCTTGTGGTTGGCTTGCTGAGCGGCTCTCAGGTTAGTGTCAGTGGCCCTTCTGCCGCGTTGGCGGCCATCGTGGCGCAACAAATTGGGGGGTTGCGTTCCTTTGAAGCATTTTTGTTAGCACTTTTTTTTGCTGGGCTCATTCAAGTCGTTTTGGGCTGTTGCCGTGGAGGCTTCATTGCAGAGTTTTTTCCCTCGAGCGTCATTAAGGGGTTGCTCGCAGCGACGGGAATTTTAATTGCGCTCAAACAAATTCCCCACTTGCTTGGTTATGATCCTGTCGTTTTTGGAGATTCTTCTTTTTGGGAATGGGATGGAAACAATACGTTCAGCGCTATTCGGTGTGCTGTTACGCATCTTCAATGGGGAGCTCTATTAGTTGGCGTGACCTCGCTTCTTTTTTTAGTACTGAGCAATCGGTTGAAATGCTTGAAGAGCTTGCCCATTCCAGCACCACTGTTCGTTGTAATCATGTCAGTTATTGCTAATGGGATGTTAGGACATATAGGAAGTTCTTGGGATATAAATGCTACTCATCTTGTTAAAATTCCTGACATCCCTACACCTGCAGCTTTTTTAACTACGCTCCGATTTCCAGATTGGCAACAATGGTTGCAGCCTGGAATTTATGCAGCAGCTATTTTTATAGCTATCAGCGCTAGTCTTGAAACATTGCTCAACCTTGAAGCAACAGATAGAATCGATCCAGAGCAGCATGTGAGTCCTCCCAATCGGGAGCTCATTGCTCATGGAATTGGGAATATGATTCTAGGTCTTATTGGAGGCATTCCCGTTACGAGTGCGATTGTACGAAGCACAGCCAACATTACAGCAGGAGGAAGGACCCGTTGGTCAACAGTCACCCATGGTCTCTTTCTTCTTGCCTCAATTCTTTTTTTATCCCGTTGGATTAATCAAATTCCTTTGGCGACATTGGCAGCTATTTTGGTGGTTGTCGGCATGAAGCTCGCACAACCACAGCTTTTTGTGAAGCTTTGGCGCGAGGGGAGCAATCAGTTCGTTCCCTTTTGCGCGACTATTTTGGCCATCATTTTTACCAATTTACTTTTTGGTATTTTGATTGGTCTTGGGGTTGGTCTTCTTTTCTTACTACATAACAATCTCTATCGGCCGATACACCAAGTCTTGGAGCGGCATGCAGCTGGAGATGTCTTGCGATTGGAGTTGGCTAACCAAGTGAGTTTTTTAAATCGTCCCTCACTCATGAAGGCCCTCGATGCAGTGCCCGTAAAAAGTCATCTTTTTATCGACGCACGTGCCACGGATTACATTGATCCAGATATCATCAGCTTGATTCATGATTTTATTCAATCGAAAGCCAAGGTGCGCAACATCACCGTGAGTCTGCTCGGCTTTCAGGAGAAGTATCAACGCATGAAAGATGTTATTCGATTTGTTGACTATTCGACGCAAGAGCTCCAATCTAAGCTCTTGCCAGAGGAGGTGATGGCGATCATGAGAGAAGGGAATGAACGTTTTTGGCAAGGACGTCCGTTGCAGCGCGATCTTCGTCGTCAAGTTCGAGAAACATCCGAAGCGCAGTATCCGATGGGAGTTGTTTTAAGTTGTATCGATAGTAGAGCTCCCGTGGAGATGGTTTTTGATGCTGGCTTGGGAGATTTTTTTAGCATTCGCATGGCGGGTCAGGTTGCTAATGAAAGGGAGCTTGCCAGCATGGAATATAGTTGTGTGGTAGCTGGGGCTAAACTTATCATCGTCCTGGGACATACTTCTTGTGGGGCTGTTGGGGCTGCTCTCGAATTTTATCAGAAGAAAACCACAGCCCAACAAGCTGCGGGATGTGAGCATCTTGATTTGCTGTTAAAAGAAATTCAACAATCCATTGATCCCTCAACACCGGCAACTTTTTCTTCGGCTGAGGAAAAGAAAAAATGGACCAATGAGCTGGCACGACGTCATGTTAGTGCGACGATTATCTTTATCCGTAAAGAAAGCCCTTCCTTGCGACGCCTCGAAGAAGAAGGAACAATCGCCATTGTAGGAGCATTCTATGATCTAGCAACGGGGAAGGTGGAGTTTTTGTAACTTGCAGAATAACTGTTTTTCTGCAATGTTGATTATATGCAAATGGTTTTAACAATGACAGAGCGTGGCATTATTTCTCTGCCTAAAAAAATAAGGACTGTTTTAGGTCTTCATGGAAATGATCATTTGATTGCTGAGGTAACATCTCAAGGTCTTCTCCTGAAGCAGGCTGTTACGCTTCCTGTCGAGATATATCAAGATGCTCGTGTTCGAGAGTTTGATGAAGCTGAAGCAGAGCTTGCTGCCATATTAAAAGCAAAAAAAAAGAAAACAGATCGTAGTTAAGTTTTCTTTTTTATGAAGATTTTTCTCGACGCCAATATTTTGTTTTCAGCTGCAAAATCAAATGGAGCGATTCGTTTTTTAATCATGAGCCTGCTTGATAAAGAGCATCAGCTTGTAATTAATCTGTTTGTTCAAGAGGAGGCCGAACGCAATTTAACTGCAAAAGCGCCAGAAGCATTAGAATATTTTTACGATTTGATATTGCGGCTTACGATTGTTCCTTTAACGAACTATCAGTTGCTGCCCAAAAAGGCTTCGTTTTTGCCACTCAAAGATCAGCCAGTACTTCAAGCTGCACTTCATGATCGTTGTGATGTCTTGCTAACTGGAGATCGAACTCATTTTGGAAGATTATATGGTGAGAGAATCGAAAGTCTTGCTGTTTATTCTCCAGGTGCTTTAGCTGATTTAATTTTATAGCCTCTACATGACTACCAACTATCAATGCAACCTTCTCCCCGCGAAGACGGGGATGCGAATAGGCTTCCTCGTAGGATGCTTAATCATCCTCGTTACCCTTTTCCGCTTTTGGTACGCCACGCAGCTTGAGTTGATCGGCGATGAGGCATATTATTGGTATTGCTCGCGGCATCTCGATTGGAGTTTTTTTGATAAGGGACCCGGTGCGGCCGTTACCATTTTTTTAGGAACGCATCTTTTTGGAGATACTGTTTTTGGAGTTCGCTTTTTTGCCGTGCTGCTTTCGGCTGCCACTGGCATAGGACTCTTTGTTCTTGCTCGCATGCTCTATTCGTCGCGTGCGGCTTTTTGGACCTTGATGATAGTGCTCTTCATGCCGCTCTATGCGGTGGGGAGCATTTTGATGACGATTGATCCGCTGAGTATCTTTTTTTGGACGATGGCGGCTATCTCATTTTGGAAATCCACAAAAAGTGACAAGATTTGGTTTTGGATTCTCACGGGAGCTTTTGTTGGTCTTGGAATGTTAGCCAAATATACAAACTTGGTTGAGTTGCTCTGCTTTGCTCTTTTTTGCCTTTGGAGCCCAGCCCAACGTCGTCAATTCAGGAGGCCTCATTTCTACGTGATGTTGGCTACCGTCCTCTGCTTTGCCTTTCCTATGATTATTTGGAATTGTGAACATCACGGCATTGGCATTATCCATCTTCTTCACCGAGGCGATCTGGATCACGCCTGGAGTGTTAAACCCGTTGAGATCCTCACCTTTCTTGGCGCACAAGCCGGGGTCATTTCACCATTCTTTTTTCTTGGAGTGATGCTTTCTGTTTTTTGGCCTCAATATGATGATCTTCATGCAGAGGCGACACGTTATTTGCGTTCTCTCTTTATTCCTCTTTTTGTTTTTTATTCCTGTCTCAGTTTGAATAAAGCGGCGGAGCCAAATTGGCCTGCTCCTTGTTATGTTGCAGGAATGATCTTGCTGGCTGGTAATTGGCAGGCACTTGTGCGTCGTTGGCCTTGGGCAAAAAAATGGGTTGTGACTGCTTTTGTCATTGCTGCCCTTGAGACTGTCCTGTTGCACAATACTTTTTGGTTGCATCTTCCTTTGCCTCAATCTTGGAATCAGAGCAAAAATCCCATCGTTCAAAAAATAAGTGAGGCTTATCGCAACCTGGGAGTTGTTGATCCTCTTGATCGAACCAGGGGAGGGGCTTCCATTGCGCAACATGCTTTGGAGCTTTCTCAAAAATATAAAACCTCATTTTTTATTTCCGACAATTATCAAACAGCAAGCCTCTTGAGTTTTTATCTTCCTGCTCATCCTGATACCTACGAGGCCGATTGGGGGCGGATCAAAGATCAATTTTCCATCTGGCCTGGATACCATCAGCAATATGCTCCAGGAAGCAATGCTATCCTTGTGTACGAATGGAGATATCCGCCGAGAGAAATGTGGTATGATTTTTCTCGGATGCCACTCCTCGACGAATACTATTCAACAACAGGCACGCGGCCGCTTAAAAAATATTACTATTCTCTTTGTGAGGGGTTGCGGTGACTTCCAGTAAAATTAATTTTTGCTAAGCGAAGTTAAGGCATTCTGATAAATATTCCGAACAACTGTTCCCCAACTATTCGCAACGTAGTTATCAACACCCTCTTGGTCCCAGATCGCTGTGCTGAAGCCATTTTGAGAGGCAAAGCCAATCCAGGTATTCAGACCGGAATTTGGTAACGTGTTGGGATCTGTCGGATCAACGCCGGCGCTGATGCGTGCGGAAGTGAAACCATGTTGTTGAATAAGCCAAGTATTCCAAGATGTCATGAAACCTTCATTTTGAGAAAGTGGGCAGCCGTCCCAGTATGTCATCACATAGACGCGATCGATGGCGCACCAATTTTGGCTTGTAACAGCAGCAGCTAGGAATGATGTGTTGCAGGCGTGCCAAGGCCCACTAGCATCACATCCACCAAAGACACAGCAGCTGGTTGCTAGATCAGGAGCAAGATCTTTAAATTTTCCTGCCATAGTCCCAGCAAAAGAGGCAGGAGTTGTGTCATCCATTTCATAGTCGAAGTCGGCTCCGTCAGCTCCTGTTGTGCGGCAGAGGTCGACAAGGGCTTGGGCAAAAGAATCGACATTGTCTGAATTGAGAACATTCCAAGAATTTCCAAAAGTTGTTCCAGCTTGTCCTCCGATAGAGAGTTTAACGCTGCAGCCAGCAGCCTTGCACTGCTGAACAAAATTGGTGAGTGCTGCAACATCAGGAAAGGCGCCAGTTCCGGCTGGCTTGCCTGGTGTGTCGAGGGAGTAACCGTTGATCGTTGCAGCGCCGTTGACAACAGCGAGCTGTCCAACAAAAACATTAATCGTATTAACTCCTTTGGGAAGGGCGGCAATGTAGGGAGAGGTATCTAAATTGGCGCTCCAATCTTCAACCCAGGTGCTATTTTCGTAGCCAAGACCATCTTGGAAAGCTTTCACTGAATTTTTATTCTGGGCATGATCTGTTGCAAATCCTAAAAGGGAAAGAGTAGCGAAAAGGAAGAATAGATTTTTTTTCATTAATGAATAAAAGTAAAATTTTGAACAGTAGTCAAAGCAAGAATTTGTGGTTTGCAGTCTATATTGCCTCTGCAGCCGCATGGCCACTAGCCCAAGCCCACTGAAAGTTGTAACCGCCCAGCCAGCCGGTGACATCCACGACTTCACCAATAAAATAAAGCCCTGGAATTTTTCGAGATTCCATTGTTTTAGAAGAGAGTTCGGAGGTGGAGATGCCACCTTGTGTGACTTCAGCCTTGGGATAACCTTCGGTATCAGCGAAACGAAGTGGCCACTGGTGCAGGAGCTGAAGAAAATTTGAAAATTCTTGATGGGTGCATTGGTGAGCAGATTTTGAAAAGTGATACCGCTCACACCATCCTTCCGAAAAACGTCGAGGAAGATAATGGCTTAAAATGTTAGGTAGCAAAGCCTGGCTCTTTCCTTCTTGCTGTAGCTGTAAAGACGCTGTGGAGTCTGGCAGTAAATCGAAAACAAGCTCTTCACCTGGCTTCCAGGTTGATGAAATTTGAAGAATTGCAGGCCCGCTTACGCCACGATGGGTGAATAAGAGAGCTTCCTCAAATTGAACATCGCGATAAGTGACGCGCACTGGTAGCGAGACTCCAGCTAGGTTGCTACAAAAATAACGATCTGCTGGTATAAAAGTCAGTGGGACAAGTGCTGGTCGTAGTGGTGTAACGGTGATGTCAAATTGTTTGGTGATGCGATAGCCAAAATCAGTAGCGCCTAGTTTTGCAAAGGAACTCCCTCCAGTAGCGATGACCAGAGAGTCGGCGGTGAAAGGCCCTCGAGAAGTAATGAGATGGAATTTTTCTCCCTTGCTGATTTCTTGAACGAGACAGGAAGTCATGATTGTAACACCTGCATCATGACATTCGTGTAACAACATTTCGATGATTTCTCGAGAGCTTCCATCGCAAAATTGCTGTCCCAATTTTTTTTCATGATAGGCGATTCCATGCTTTTCTACGAGGGCGATGAAATCCCAAGGAGAAAAGCGTGCTAGTGCTGGCTTGCAAAAATTGGGATTCTCAGAAAGGTAATTTTCTGCGGCGGCATGGATGTTCGTGAAATTACAGCGACCACCACCCGAGATCCCTATTTTTTTTCCAACACGATCATTGTGTTCCAATAAAAGAACTCGACTTCCTCGCTGAGCCGCTTGGAAAGAGCAAAAGAGGCCAGCTGCGCCTGCGCCGATCACGATGACGTTGTAATGTTGTTGAAATAAAGAAGCTTTCATAAAAACGGATTTTTATCTTCTATGTTATAAACCGTGACGGCAAGCCATTCATGGGGTATGTTAGATTCTATGGAAAAACGTACGTTCGAGGCGCTCGGCCTCTCCCCCGAGATGATGAAGGCTGTGGCTCAACTTGGCTTTGAGGAGGCCTCGCCTATTCAGACAGCAGCTATTCCGATTTTATTAACTGGTGCTGATGTTGTTGGGCAGTCTCAAACCGGTTCTGGAAAAACGGCAGCCTATGCCATTCCTGCTATTGAAAAAGTTGACCCTACGAGTAAAGCTGTTCAAGTCTTAGTCCTCTGCCCAACGCGTGAGCTAGCAACGCAGGTTGCCGATGAAGTTTATAAACTGACAGCTTTTAAGCGCAACATTCATTGTGTTCCGATTTATGGCGGTGCTTCTTATGAACGTCAGCTTTTTGAATTAAAAAAAGGAGTTCAAATTGTCATTGGGACGCCAGGTCGCGTCATGGATCATTTGGAGCGTGGCACGTTGAAACTGGATCAAGTTAAGGTTGTTGTTTTGGATGAAGCGGATCGCATGCTCGATATGGGCTTTCGTGATGATATTCAAATCATCCTTGAAAAGACACCTGAAGACAGGCAGACAGTTTTCTTTTCAGCAACGCTTTCCAAGCCGATCCGCGATTTGATTAATCGTTTTTCACATGAGCCGCAGACGGTCAAGATCGAGCAGAAGGAGTTGACCGTTCCAACGGTGGAGCAATGGTTTTATGAAGTTCCTGGGCGCATGAAGACAGAAGCGTTTATTCGACTGATCGATTTTCATGGATACAAACTTGGGATTATTTTTTGTAATACGCAACGCATGGTCGATGAACTGGCTGATGCACTCTTGGCGCAGGGATTCTCGACGGATCGCTTGCATGGCGGGATTCCGCAAGCTCAGCGGACTCGGGTGATGAACAAGTTTAAAAATTCTGAATTTGAGTTTCTTGTGGCAACCGATGTCGCAGGACGAGGGATTGATGTTGAATCCTTAGAGCTCGTGGTCAATTATGATCTCCCATACGATCCAGAAGATTATGTGCATCGCATTGGACGCACGGGACGAGCTGGAAAAAAAGGAGTGGCGATGACGTTTGTCACGGGGCGTGATATTTATAAACTTCAATTTATTGAACGCTACACCAAAACAAAAATTCGTCGTGGAATACTTCCGACTGTCGGAGAGGTTGAAGGAAAACGTGCGGAACAACTTTACGGAAAACTTCAGAAACAACTTCAACAAAACTCGTTCAAAAAGCATGAGATCATCATGGATCGTTTGTTGGAAGAGGGATATTCTTCGACTGATATTGGATCAGCACTTTTTTCGATGCTGTTAGGAAATGCTCCTGAAGCAGCTAAAAAAGAGGCTGTAGAGCCTTCTCGCGAGCGCGAGTCGCAAGATTTTTCTTTTGCGCAAGCTAAGGGAGGTCGAGGTGGGCAGCGTGATGATCGCCGTGAGGCTCCTCGTGGAGGCCAAGGTTTTAAAAGCGGTCCTCCTCGTGGCGATCGAGGAGAACAACGAAGTGGCCCGCCAAGGCGCAATAGTGACTACCGAGCTGACGCACCTAGGAGTGGTTCCTTTAAAAAAGGGCCTGTGCGCAAATATTCGAAGGCTCCTAGGGACTGAGTGATTCGCAGGGATGGAAGTAGATAAGAAAAAGAATTTACAGGGATGGAAGCGATGGAAGGGATACTGGAAAATACTTTTTCTAAGTTCTGCCTTTTTAAATTAGCTTTCAATAAATTCTGGTGACACTTTTCAAAAAGGAGTTTCAAATTTATTAAATTTATTCAATCCCTTCCATCGCTTCTATCCCTGTGAATTTCTTCTCGCTTCTGTCTTCTGTTGTTGTTGCCAGCTTCTTGCTAGCGACAGCACACGCCGACGTGACAATGCCAGCGATCTTTGGAGATCATATGGTGATGCAACAAGGAACGTCATTGCCGATTTGGGGTGAGGCTGATCCAGGCGAGCGAGTAACAGTGAAATTTGTGGGACAACAAGCAATGACCACGGCAAGAAAAGATCGGCAATGGCGCGTGAACTTGCAAACGGTTTATCTGAGGAGTTCTCCAGATGTCTTGATGGTTGATGGAAAAAATCATCTCGAATTTTCGGATGTGATCATGGGAGATGTCTGGCTCTGCTCCGGGCAATCTAATATGGCGTTTCCTTTGCGAGAAGCCGATGGAGGAGAGACGGCGATTATTCATGCTGAAGATGGCCAGTTGCGTTTTTTTGTTGTTCCTGAAAAGCAAGCTTTTCAACCTCAACATCAAATGGAAGGAAGTTGGGAGCGCTGCTCGCCAGAGGCTGCGGCAGGATTTTCTGCGATTGGTTATTTTTTTGGACGCGATCTTCGAATGGCAACTGGCATGCCCGTTGGATTAATTGGAAGTTATTGCGGAGGCAGCTCAGCGCAAGCGTGGATGAGTCTTCCTGCGCTTCAGCAGTCACCTTCTTTCAGTCATTATCTTGCAGAATATTATCAGGGCGCCCGTGATTTTTCAAAAAATCAGGACACTTATTCTCAGCGAAAAATGGATTATGAGCAAGAGCTAGCTGCCTGGGAAGAGCAGGTAGGAACGCCCTATCAAGAAGAACTGGCAACTTGGAAACTCAAATGCAAAGAGGCTTGTTCAAAACTTTGGGCGCAGCCATTAAAACCAGATCCACTTTCGCAAAAACCAACACCTCCTTTGCCGCCAGACGGAGGTGTTACGGCGCCAACACTGCTTTTCAATGCTATGATTGCCCCGTTGATTCCGTATGCCATGACCGGTGTGATTTGGTATCAGGGAGAGTCTAATGAGAATAGGAAATCTCAGCATTCTTGGATGGCTCAATTTGAGAATAATAGTGTTGACAGCACCGTTTTTTCAGTTTTTGAATACCGACGTCTTTTTCAACGGTTGATTCGTTCATGGCGTGTAGCTTGGGGAGAGGGACCATTCCCTTTTTATTTTGTGAGTTTAGCTGGATTCCGTAAGTCAACGTTCGATCCTGTCGAAATGTTGATGGATGATGAAGGGGGCTTGAATCCTTGTTGGGCTTGGTTGCGCGAGGGTCAAGCCGTCGCGCTCTCACTGCCTGAGACAGGGATGGCAGTGGCTACTGATATTGGCAATCCTAACGATATTCATCCCAAGGATAAACTTGATGTGGGACGGCGGTTGGCATTGCTCGCGCGGAAAAATCTTTACGGTCAACAAGTCGTAGCGAGTGGTCCGACTTATTGTTCGATGAAACAAGAAGAGAAAAAAATTCGTCTGACATTTAACGATGTTGGCAAAGGCCTGACTGTTGCAGCTCCGCCGTGGCGGTATGATGGGACGATCGTGATGCCGCTTTCCCTTCAAGGTTTTGCCATTGCAGGAGACGATCGTCATTGGTACGACGCTGTTGCTCTCATTGAAGGAAGTGATATCATCGTCTCCAGCGAGTTTGTTTTAAAACCAACAGCGGTTCGTTACAATTGGAAAGATAATCCCACGGGCAACCTCTACAACAAAGAGGGATTGCCTGCGGCGTCATTTAGAACGGATTTGGATCAACCGAAGTAATACCACTTCTGTTAAATAATGAGACTATAGGACTCAGGAGTTTTGATCTCCTGACTCCGTTGATTATCAACTTTGCACTCAATATGGCTTTACTGATGATACTTCCTTTTGTTGTGCTGTTACTCGCGATTGCCTTCATGCCATTCGTTTATCCAGCTTGGTGGGAGGCTCACTTTCGAAAAGTTGCTAGTTTTGTAGGAGGGATCATCATTTTTTATTATCTGCTAGTTCTTCATGATAGTTCTCGATTATTCGTTCTTTTTCATGAGTACCTGAGTTTCATTATTCTCATTGGTTCATTTTTTGTTGTTGCTGGTGGCATTTATCTGCGTGTTCAAGGTGAGTCGACTCCTCTGGGTAATACACTTTTTTTATTGGGTGGAGCCTTGCTTGCCAGTTTGATCGGAACAACAGGAGCCTCCATGTTGCTCATTCGTCCATGGATTCATAGTAATCGTTATCGTATTACGGCATTTCATCTCGTTTTTTTTATTTTTATGATCAGCAATATTGGAGGAGGGCTCACTCCGATTGGAGATCCTCCTCTGTTTCTCGGTTATCTTCGAGGCATTCCTTTTTTTTGGGTGATCAAGCATCTTTGCTCTCCGTGGCTAGTGGCCATGGCTCTGCTTTCAATCATTTTTTATTTTTTGGATAGAAGAAATTTTCTAAGAGCCCCAATTCTTGTCAGAGAAGAAAAAACAGCAGAAGAGGTTTGGACTTTTCGGGGGATTGGGAACCTGGGATTTCTTGTCTGTATTGTTATGGCCGTTTTTTTTCCAAGTCCTTGGAGAGAGTCAGTCATGATTCTTCTAGCCTTGAGTTCTTACTTTTTGACGCCCAAAAAAATCTTCGAATCTAACAAGTTTAATTTTTATCCGATTGAGGAAGTAGCGTGGCTCTTTTTTGGAATTTTTGCAACAATGGCCCCTGTGCTTGATTATCTGGATCAACAGAAAGAGATAATTGCTTCTTGCATACGGCTACAACCAATTCATTTTTATTATCTCACGGGTCTGGTTTCAGCAATGCTCGATAATGCACCAACCTATCTTACGTTTCTTCAACTCCATCTTAGCCTTAATGGGGGAAGTATTAATTCCATGAGCGATGTTGCTTTTTCTGCGGCTCATCATCCTTCGCCTATCATAGCAATCTCGTTAGGAGCTGTTTTTTTTGGTGGGATGACCTATATTGGTAATGGTCCTAATTTTATGATCAAGAGTATTGCGGAAGAGACAGGGATTAAGATGCCTCATTTTTTCAAGTATATTTTTTACTACTCGCTTCCCATCTTGTTGCCAATCCTTCTGCTCATTGGATGGCTTTATTGTTCTTAAGAAGTGGCCCCACTTCCCACATTAAGATTTAGAAACAGATTGGCATTCTTACAGCCTACAGCCTATAGTTTATAACCTTATTATGTTTTCCCGTCTTTCTGATCAACTTCAACAAACTTTTAAAAATCTCCGAGGGCAAGGACGCATTACCGAAGCGAATATTTCTGAAGCGCTCCGCGAAGTCCGCCTGGCCTTGCTCGACGCGGATGTTCATTTTCAAGTTGCCAAGGATTTTATAGCAAGGGTGAAGGAAAAAGCTTTGGGTGAAACGGTGATTAAAAGTGTCGCTCCAGGGCAGCAGATCATCAAAATTTTTCAAGATGAGTTGACGCAGTTGCTCGGCGGAGATGCTGCTCCTCTTGATTTAAACAAGCCCGCGCGCATTTTAATGGTGGGACTGAATGGTGCAGGAAAAACAACTTCTTCTGCCAAGTTAGCAAAATGGTTAAAGGCGCAAGGGCAACATCCAATGCTCGTAGCCCTTGATTTAGTCAGGCCTGCAGCTATTGAGCAGCTTGTAACTTTAGGAAAACAAATTGAAGTTCCTGTTTTTGAACCAGCGGCTGGTTCCACTGATGTGATTGCAACAGCCCGTGAAGCTCTTGCATGGTGTGAGCAGCAACATGGCAATGTCACTATTTTTGATACAGCGGGACGTCGAGAAATTGATGAGGCGCTCGTGAATGAATTAAGTCAGTTAAAAGAGTTGTTCCAACCACAGGAAATTTTATTGGTTTGTGACGGAGCTACCGGACAACAGGCGGTGAGTGTCGCAGAACGATTTCACGCAGCGCTCGAGCTGACGGGGCTCATTCTTACTAAATTAGATGGTGATGCTCGTGGTGGTGCTGCTCTTTCTTTGCGTTCGGTGACCGGGAGGCCAATTAAATTTGTGGGCGTTGGAGAGAAGCTTGATCAATGGGAGCTGTTTCATCCTGATCGCCTTGCAGGACGTATTCTTGGGATGGGAGATGTTGTTAGTTTTGTCGAAAAGGCAGCAGAGGCTTTTGAGATGGATGAGATGATGCAGCTGGAGAAAAAATTAAAAACATCCTCCTTGGACCTGAATGATTTTTTAGCTCAGTTAAAAATGATTCGACGAATGGGGCCCTTAGAAAATCTTGTTGGGATGTTGCCTGGAGGAGCGAAACTTCCTCCCAATGTCACCAATGGAAAAGAGCTCACCCAGATAGAAGCGATTATTTTTTCGATGACTCTCCAAGAACGAAAACGCCCTGAGATTCTTAATGCACGCCGTCGCCATCGGATTGCGCAAGGGAGTGGCACCACGGTAACGGCAGTTAATAATCTCCTTCTTCGCTTTCAGCAACTCAAGAAGATGACAAAAAACATGGGGAATATGAAAAAAATGCTGGCCCAATTCGGAAAAAGCGGATTAAATATGCCGTCACAACAGAACTACCAGCGTCATTTCATTTCTCCGAAATAAACTGACGGTACGTTGGCAGTTAACAACATTTACCCAATCGATTACCATGGCAGTAGCAATTAGACTTCGTCGCGAAGGAGCACGCAATCATCCTTTTTATCGCGTCACTGTAGCAGACCAACGCAGCCCGCGTGATGGCAAATTTATTGAACTGATAGGACATTATGATCCTAAGAAAAAAGGTGATAATTTTACTATCAATTTAGAGCGCGCTGAATATTGGTTGAGCGTTGGGGCACGTCCATCTCAGACCGTTAAGAGTTTCATTACTAAAACACGGAAGCAGCAAGAGTCTGTTGCTGCTTAGTTGGTATCCCCGCCTTCGAGGGGACAAGGTTGCAGCAGTATTGGCAGTAAATTAGTTTTTATGAAATTAGTTTTTATTCCTTCGTTTGCTTTTTTGTTGCTTTTTTTTGCCGTTGCCTGTGATCGGCATCCTGCATCACAGACGATTCCTGGATATCAAGAAAAGAGTCACCTGCTTAATGGCAAGGAAGCCTTGACTCCAGCAGCTCATCCTATGAAGTTTTTTTCTCAGAAGAATTCTGAGAAGAAAAATGATGTCAATTAGGTTTTCAAATTGACATTGCCGTTTGTATCAGTTAGCACTACGACATGATGATGACTGAACAACACACTGCAACTTTAGTGCAATCAAATACAAAAGAATGCGATTCCTTTGATGGCGCTAGTTATAAGGCTGAGTTAATTGCTGCAATTGAGGAGTCAAGAGCTGCAATAAGACGAGGAGAATTTTTCACCCTTGAGGAAATTGAAAAAGAAATTCCTTCATGGATTATCGGATAATCTTGTCTCCTTCGGCTCGACGCGATCTTAGAAATATCATTCATTATATTTCTCTTGATTCCCGTATAGCAGCTGAGCGTTTTGCAGTATTTCTGAGTTCAAGAACTCAAATACTTAAAAAGCATCCTGAAATAGGACGTGTTTTTCCTGAGGTTGGAGACGTTAGAATAAGGGAAATTATTGTGAAGAGTTATCGAGTGATTTACGAAATCAATTTTTTGAAAAAGCAAATTGAAATTCATCACTATTGGCACGCAGCTCGAGGGACTCCTGAAATTTAAAATTCATGAACCTCATTCTCTTTGATCTCGATCATACCTTGTTGAACGGTGACACTCAAAGCGAGTGGGGATGTTACTTGGCTGACCGTGGTGTTATTGATCTTGCGGCTTATCAAGAAGCGATGGCTGTTTTTGATGAGACCTATCATCGAGGAGCATTGGATATTCGAGCGTTGGTGGAGTTCCAGATTAAAATTTTAAAACCATATTCTCTTCCAACGCTCCATGCGTGGAGTGAAGAATTTGTGCAGGAGCGGATTCGTCCGTTGCTTGTCGAAGCTGGATGGAAAGCCATTGCTGAGCACAAAAAACAAGGGGATGAACTGGTTCTGATTACGGCAACAAATGAATTTCTGACGACACCCATCGCGAAGCTCTTAGGTATTCAGCATTTGATTGCCTCTCAAGAAGAGTATGATGCTCAGGGAAACCTCACAGGATTTTTTTGTGGCATTCCCTCTTATCGTGAGGGAAAAGTAACGCGCTTTCATCAATGGTTGAAAGAACAAGGCCGAAAGAGAAGTGATTACAACAAGATTTTATTTTATAGTGACTCTCATAATGACCTTCCTCTTCTTTCTCTTGTTGATGAGCCGATCATCGTGAATCCTGATTCACACCTGCGAGAGCATGCCTTCAAAAACAAATGGAAGATTGTTGACTTTGGAATTCAACGAAGATAATTATTGAGGTCCTAGCTTTTCTCTTCCGTTGACAATAGAATTGTAATTTTCCAATCCTGCTCTGTCCAATTTTGTTGGATCTTCAACGCATTACGTATTAGTGCGTGTTTCAGGATGACCTCTTCTGCACCAGCAGCCCTGCTGTCCAAGCTCTGTTCTGGCTGACTGAATTTTCCGTTCAACCACTTTTTCTGTTCCTTGATGGAGCATTGTCTCTATGAATCTTCCTAAAAAAGTTTTTCCTTTTATTTTTTATTTTGTCCGTCAGCAATGGATCAAGTTTTTCATTGCCGTTGTCGCTTCTGCCTGCTGGGGAGCATACAGTTCTTTTTTTCCTTGTTTGCTAAAGCGTCTCATTAATGTGCTCGATTCTCATGAGATGACAGCGTTAGAAATTAATGCTGCTGCGGCAAAGGTGATTGGGCTCATCGTCTTTCTTTGGCTTGGGAGTCAACTCTTGTTGAGAGTTCAAGGGATGTTGTTCAGTATCCATTTTTGTGCAAGATTTCGAGCAAATATTCGAGAGGCCCTTTTTAATTACGTTCAAACACATTCCTCTTCTTATTTTGCGAATAATTTTTCTGGAACCATTGCCAGCAAAATATCAGATGTACCCACGAGCTGTGAAACGATGCTGATGAGTATCTGTTTTGAATTTACATCAGCCATCATCATGGCTCTGGTGGTGATCGTTACGATGTGGATTAGTCATCCTCTTTTTGCTGGATTGCTAATTTTATGGCTCGTGCTCCATTTTTTAATAACGTTTCTTTTTCTCAAAAAAGGAAATGTCTTGCTGGGGTACCACGCCAGTGCTGTGACAACACTTTCTGGAAAGATTGTTGATGTTTTCACAAACATTCAAAGCATGAAGCTCTTTGCTCGTGAAAAGTACGAACGCCATTATCTGCGTCATTTTCAAAATGAGGAAAGCAAATGCTCCAAGCAAGCTTATGGCTTTTTAGAGTGGATGCAGATGGTTTTTTTCTTCAATCAGACTTTTTTAATGTTTGGAATGCTCTTTCTTTTAATGAGAGGGTGGCAGCACCATTCTGTGAGTCTTGGAGATTTCACGCAGATTATGATGCAGGCTTTTTGGTTATCAGGGTGGATGTGGTATGTGAGTTACCAAATGAGATTTTTTATTAAGAATGCAGCAATCGTAGGCTCTGCTCTTTCACTCATTCAACAACCGCATGATGTCGTAGACGTTCCAGGTGCAGACTCATTAAAAGTTTCACGAGGAGAAATCTGTTTTGATGACGTGAGCTTTTCTTATCATCAACAACCTATTTTTCAAAAGCTCAACGTGACGATTCATGCTGGCGAAAAAGTGGGGATTGTGGGCCTGTCGGGAGCGGGTAAAACAACTTTCATGAATCTTATCTTGAGGCTTTATGAGTTGAATGCTGGAAAAATTTTAATCGATGATCAATCGATCGCAGATGTCACGCAGCAATCGCTGCATGAAAACATTGCGGTCATTCCGCAAGAGCCACTCCTTTTTCATCGTACCTTGATGGAAAATATTCGCTATGGGCGCCTGGAAGCCGCTGATGAAGAGGTTCTCAAGGCATCTCAGCAGGCTCATTGCCACGAATTTGTTGAGGATCTCTCCGAAAAGTATGAAACGCTCGTGGGAGAGCGCGGAACCAAGCTTTCTGGAGGTCAACGTCAGCGCATTGCGATTGCACGAGCGTTGTTGAAAGATGCACCTATCCTTATTTTAGATGAAGCCACTTCATCGCTTGATTCGATGACGGAGAAAAAAATTCAAGAAGGATTGCATTCTTTGATGCGTGGTAGAACTACGATCGTGATTGCTCATCGTCTCTCAACGCTCGCTGCTATGGATCGTATTTTGGTTTTTCATGAGGGCACCATTGTTGAAGATGGGACCATTCAAGAGTTGCTTCACAAAGGAAATCATTTTGCGGCACTCTGGAAAATGCAGCAGCAAGATCATGGAGATTGACATGCTATAAAAGATCTGTTAGTACGAATACATGATGATGACTAAACTAGAAACAACAGAAAAAATCGAAAATCGTTTTCTAGTAGGTCAGCCATGCGAAGATGACTCTATCGATGCTGCTGACTATCAAAAGAAATTTATTGCGGCAGTTGAGGAGGGGTTGGCTGAGCTTGATCGCGGAGAGTTTGTTACTCTTGAAGAAATTAAAAAAGAATTTTCTTCATGGGGTACGAGATAATTTTTTCTCCTCGAGCTCAACGCGACCTCAGAAATATTAAGCGTTATATTTCTGTTTACTCTTTTCAAGTGGCAGAACGTTTCTGTCAAAAGCTTGTAGCAAAAACAGAGGTGCTTGAAGTTCATCCAGAGATAGGACGCATGGTTCCTAGTTTTGCTAGTCGTTCATTGCGAGAAATTATTGTTGGAAATTATCGGGTGATTTATAGAGTTGATCTTTTGGCTAAACAAATTGAAATTATTCGCTATTGGCACGCTGCACGAGGAATTCCTGAAATTTGAAGATGTGCAGCAAGATTCTTTGTTTGAAGGTTGTTCATCTGGATAGCCAGGTGCTAAGCTGATCGGATGAAATGTGTCATTTTAGCAGGTGGCCTTGGAACCCGCATTAGCGAAGAGACGGTGCTCAAGCCAAAACCAATGGTAGAAATCGGAGGGAAACCCCTTCTTTGGCATGTGATGAAAATTTATTCCGCACATGGTATTAACGACTTCATTATCTGTGCTGGCTACAAGGGATATTTGATCAAAGAATATTTTGCTAACTATTTTCTGCACATGTCAGATGTTACTTTTGACATCAAAGAAAATAGTATGGAGGTTCATGAGCGTTATGCTGAGCCATGGAAAGTGACCGTTGTGGATACGGGAGAGGAGACGATGACAGGAGGGCGTTTAAAAAAAGTGGCTCGTTATCTGGGAACCGAGACGTTTTGTATGACCTATGGTGATGGAGTGGGAGATGTTGATATTACAAAAGTTTTAGAAGCACATCGACGAGGAAAGCGTAAAGCCACGATCACCGCAGTGCAGCCACCTGGGCGCTTTGGAGCGTTGCACCTAGAACACGATACCGTTACTCATTTTATTGAAAAGCCAGAGGGTGATGGAGCCTGGATTAATGGGGGATTTTTTGTTTTAGAGCCAGAGGTGCTCTCCTACATTGAGCATGATCAAATAATTTGGGAGCGAGAGCCTCTTCAAAGATTGGCAAAAGAAAAAGAATTGAATTCCTACCAACATCATGGTTTTTGGCAGCCGATGGACAGCCTTCGTGACAAGCAACTCCTCGAACAGCTGTGGAATAAGGGGCAGGCTCCTTGGAAAATTTGGTAAGAAGAAATTTAACCGCGAAATACGCGAAAAAACGTAATCAACATCACTGGTGTCCAAAATAAAATTACTCGCATGCTATGCGTATGACTTTTCTGAAAAAGCAGGAGTATCTTATTTCAGTGCTACTCAGCAATCCTAGTAACCGTCATTCCAGCGGACGCTGGAATCCAGGCGAAGGTCAATTCAGATTTGATCGCTAGCGTCAAAAAAATTAAAATAATTAGTAAGGATGAGAAAATACTTTTACGAAAACAAAAATAAAGATCGCCTCCTCGCGGAGGCGAGGACCCAGAAGAGACCACCAACCAGCGTCCGCTGGAATGACGGTGGTGTAGCTGGAATCTGGCTAGTGGCGATTTTTCTTTTTTTGATGAATATACCTTTCACGAATGATTTTTAGGAATTTCTGCTTGTTTCTTTTTCCTCTGGCTGTGTTACCCTCGCTGACGTTATGTACGCATAGCGCTGCGCTCGGTCGCCTTGCCAGAGAAAAAAGCTCCAGCGCATAATTGTCCTAAAAATCATCCGCAAAAGGTATACGTTAGTACGAATTTAGCGGTTTGTTATTTTATGATCTCACTTCATTCCCAGCTTTCTAATATCTACCGAGGCAAGAAAGTCTTTCTCACAGGCCACACGGGCTTCAAAGGCTCATGGCTGGCTGAGTGGCTCTTGCAGCTGGGGGCAGAAGTGCACGGCTATGCTTTAGAGCCAGCGACAACGTCAGCACTATTTCATCAGTTGGATCTGGCCTCGCGATTGCATCATCAAGCAGGAGATATTCGGAATGCCTCATTGCTGAGAGAATCGATTTTATCTTTTTATCCTGATTTTGTTTTTCATTTAGCTGCTCAGCCGCTTGTGCGCTATTCGTACCAGGAGCCGCTTGAAACTTACGAGACCAATGTCATGGGGACGTTGCATGTTCTCGAAGCCTTACGCGAGCTTCAAAAAAATTCTTCTCATCGCATTGCTGCGGTGATGGTCACCACCGATAAATGTTATGAGAATAAGGAGGATCAGACTGCTTATCACGAAGATCATCCTCTCGGCGGACATGATCCTTACAGCTCGAGCAAAGCGATGGCTGAAATTGGAACAGCAGCCTATCGGCGTTCTTATTTTTCTAACACTAGTTCTAATTTCTCTGCCGTGCATGTCGCTACAGCTCGTGCTGGCAATGTGATTGGTGGGGGAGATTGGGCAGATGATCGTATTATTCCCGATGCGATTCGTGCTTTAGAAAAAAAAGAACCGATCCTTGTTCGCAATCCTTCTTCCGTAAGGCCTTGGCAGCATGTTCTGGAGCCGCTCTGCGGGTATTTGATGTTGGGGGCTCAACTCATGCAAGATCGGGAATTGGCGGGAGCTTTTAATTTTGGGCCTGACCCAAAAGAAAACTATTCTGTTTCCAATGTGGTGACCGAAGTGCTTCTCCATTGGCCAGGCTCTTGGAAAGATGTTAGCGACCCTATTGCGCCGCATGAAGCAAAACATCTCAATCTCTCCATTAAAAAAGCTATTGAGCTTTTAGGGTGGCGTCCTGTTTGGGATTTCAAAAAAACCATAGCTCAAACCATCGAGTGGTATCGCTTGCATCATGAAGATCCTAAAACTGCACGTGTATTAACCCAGGAGCAGATTTTTTCTTACGAAGAGGCTGCAGGGATCGCCTTAAAAACTGAAATTTCATGAACTCAAAAGCAATCGAACTTAAAAAAGAAATTCTGCGTCTCACGCGAGAGTATTCCTCGCTCACCCATCAGGCCAATTTGCCAGCATGGGAGAGAGCGTCTGATTTTATTCCTGGTGAAACCATGATTCCGTATGCAGGTCGCGTTTTTGATTTCAACGAAGTCGAGGCTGCTGTCGGAAGCACGCTCGATTTTTGGCTGACGCTGGGAAAAGAGGGGGAAGCTTTTGAAAAAGAGTTTGCTGCTTTTCTTGGAGTTAAACATACGCTCTTGGTGAACTCCGGATCGTCAGCAAATTTGGTGGCGCTTTCAGCACTGACGACCCACAAACTCCCTTCGCATCAGCGTTTGCAGCCTGGAGATGAAGTCATCACCGTGGCAGCTGGTTTTCCAACGACGGTGGCTCCGATCATTCAGCTAGGAGCAGTTCCTGTTTTTCTCGATAACAATCCTGCAACTGGAAACATGAATGTTGCGTTGTTAGAAAAAGCTTTTTGTGAAGGAAAAACAAAAGCAGTGATGATGGCTCACGCTCTCGGAAATCCTTTTGATCTAGGAACCGTCTTGGAATTTTGTCGTCGTCACAGTCTCTGGTTGATCGAGGATAATTGCGACTCACTCGGTTCCACCTATTCAATGCCCCTTGAGCGCGCAAAAAAATTGGGCATTACTGAAAATTCTCCAGGCATTCCGTTTGATGGAAAAAATATCACGCGGTACACCGGAACATGGGGTGACCTTTCAACGCAATCTTTTTATCCACCGCACCATCTCACGATGGGAGAGGGAGGTGCCGTAAATATTATCTCACGTCCACCGCTCAAGTCCTATGCAGAGAGCTTTCGTGATTGGGGGCGTGATTGTTGGTGTGCTTCCGGCAAGGACAATACCTGCAACAAACGCTTCTGTTGGCAGCTGGGCGAATTGCCAAAGGGATACGATCACAAATATATTTATAGCCATCTCGGCTACAATTTGAAGCCGCTTGATCCTCAAGCTGCGATCGGACGTCAGCAGCTCAAGAAGCTACCTGCTTTTGTGGAGGCGCGGAAAAAAAATTGGGAGATCTTGCGCGCAGGCCTTGCTGATTTAGAAAAGTTTTTTGAGTTTTCTTTGCCGACCCATGCAACCGCTTGGAATCAAGATGTCACTTTCGATTGGGATGATTCTGGATGTCAGGCTGACTGCTCTTGGTTTGGATTTATGCTGCGCGTCAAATCAACAGCTCCTTTTTCTCACACTGACTTTGCGCGTTATCTCGAAGAGAAAAAAATTGGAACGCGGATGTTTTTTGGAGGAAACTTGTTGCGACAACCAGCATTCGTGCAGTTGAAGAAAGATTGTCCTGAGGCCTTGCGTGTCTTGGGAAGCCTCGCTGGAGCTGATGACATCATGAACAGTGCACTTTTTTTAGGAACTTATCCTGGATTGACGCAAGCGATGTTGGAGTATGAAATTAAGATGATTCATGAGTTTTGCCTTCCTTCTTGACTATAAAAACTTAATCTGTTAGGCCTTTTTTATGATCACTCAACAACCGCCGCCGCATACTTCCAGTTCTCATTTGGCAGAGGCTTCTTGTGAAGATCTTTCCTTCGATTCTATTCCCTATGATGTAGAGCTCGTAGCAGCTATTGAAGAGGCTCGGGCTGAGATTAGACGTGGAGAATTTATTACACACGAAGAACTTGAAAAAGAATTCTATTCATGGTTTTTCGAATAATTGTCTCTCCCGGAGCAAGGCGTGATCTTAGAGGGATTCAACGTTATATTTCTATTGATTCGCCTCAAGCAGCTCTACGCTTTGGTCAACGACTTCTGAAAAAACAAGAAATGCTTGGAAGTCATCCTGAAATAGGACGTGTCGTTCCTGAAATAGGTAATCGAGCGGTACGAGAGCTTATTGTTGGAAATTATCGATTGATTTATGAAGTCAATTTTTTGAACAAGGAGATTGAAATATTTCGCTACTGGCACGCTGCTCGAGGGATTCCAAAGATCCGTTGATATACTCATGACGAATAAAAAAAACATTGTTCCGCCACTTCTGCAGGAAGATCTCGAGCATGTCTTAACACACACGAAGCCCCTCTGGGAGCAGGTGCGGGGAGGTCGGATTTTTGTGACGGGGGCAACAGGATTTTTTGGAACTTGGTTGCTAGAAACTTTTTTGTATGCCAATGACCAATTGAAATTAGGAGCAGAGCTTGTGGGGCTCAGTCGTAATTCTGCTGCATTTGCTGCAAAGGCGCCTCACATCGTCAATCATCCAGCGATTACAATGCATGCTGGTGATGTGCGTGATTTTATTTTTCCTAACCCGACTTTCACTATTCGAGATGGCGATCTTTCTCAATATACTCGGCCTCAAAACGATTTTTTAAATCATTCATGTATGAAACATACACCGCATGATTTTAAAAATGATTTTGAGACCAAGTCCTCACAAAATCTCATCCATTCGAATAGCGAAAGTCGGGTAGGAAAATTTTCTCATGTGATTCATGCAGGCACAACTTCCAGTGCGCCCGTGCCGCCGCTAGAAATGCTGGAGACGATTACCCGAGGAACACGGCGAGCGCTTGATTTTGCGGTCGCTTGTGAAGCAAAGCGATTTCTTTTTGTCAGCTCTGGCGCTGTTTATGGTGACGCACGCTCAGAGCAACATCATTTTTCCGAAGAAGACCACGCGGCTCCCGATCCCATGAATTCTGCCTCTGCGTATGGCGAGGGAAAGCGATTCGCTGAGCTGCTGTGCCGACTTTATCATGACAACCATCAGCTGGAGACGACGATTGCGCGCTGTTTTGCCTTTGTTGGACCGCATTTGCCACTCAATGCTCATTTTGCGATTGGGAATTTTTTACGCGATGCTTTAGAAAAAAAACCGATCGTGATCAAGAGCGATGGTCAGTCGCAGCGTTCCTACCTCTACGCTGCGGATCTGATGATTTGGCTCTGGACAATTCTTTTTAAAGGCCAGCCTTGCCGTCCATACAATGTCGGTTCGGAGCACGCGCTCACCATCAAGCAGCTAGCGGAAAAAGTTCACGACACACTACAACTCAAGGAAAAGGTGCAAATCGGAACCGGTGGTAAAACTTCATGCTACGTCCCTGACACAACTAGGGCACACAAAGAATTAGGATTGCAAGAGTGGGTGACAATCGAGGAGAGTGTTCGGAAATGTTTTGATTGGGCTGCTGAAATTACTTAGCTAACTTACAAGCTATTTGAAAAATGTAAGATGTGTTAGCTCCACCCCAAGCGTTCAATTTATTTAACGCAATAACATCAAAGCCGCAATTAGCTACTAGTCGACGTAGTGATTCTTCAGAATAAAAATTGATATGCTCATGCCAATGGCGTTTTTTTAGTTGAAGCTCCATATCATCATTGGCATTTTGCATGATTTCTTCAAAGGGGACCTCAATATACAATATTGTATTTGATTGCATAGCCTCTTTGATTTCTAAAAGTAAATCTGAGGGATAGGAGACGTGCTCTAGAACATGACTGCAGACAACAAGATCGTAAGTAGTTTTTGAAATTTCCTTTTTATCAACGAGCTTTGCACCTTCAATAGGTTGCTTGTTGTTGATTTCATAAATGTGCAATAGAGAGCTGTTGTTTTTAAAAGGAGTGTTTTTACCAGTATCTCCTCCCCAATCTAGTGTTTTTATAGGAGAAGTGAGAAAAGGAGAGAGGAACTTTTCTACTTGGTCTATATAAGTAACTCCTCCAGTTAATGTCTCATTTCGTTTTTTATAACCTGGTTCATAATGTTCCCTTAATTCAGTATAGTCTTTTTCACGATATCCCTCGTAGAGTGATGAGAGCTCTCTCTCTGAAAACCGTACATCTAAAAAAAGGAAGCCACAACTTGGGCAAAAAGTTGAATGACATAATGCATAGGCCATTCCTGTTGGAATAGTCTTTAAGCCCCATGTTTCATCGATTTTTACTGGTGCTAATCCCAATGCACGATGAGAAATAAAAGGCATTAATAATGCCGGAGATTTTTTGAGAGCTGTATTATTACAACAAACACAGGCGGTAGCTATTCGTTCTTTGCAAGTGGACATGGAAGTTTTTATAATTTCAGACATGAAAAATTGATTGAAAGTTCTTATCTGTCAAACAACAAAAATATATTTTAATTGATTAAAGAGGATTTTTATTAATGATTTGTTTTTTACTTTCTTTCGATCAAAAACTTTTTAACCAATGATACGGGTCGCTGATTACATTATTCAAAAATTAGCAGAGCATGGCATCAAAGATGTTTTCATGGTGACAGGGGGAGCTGCTATGCACCTCAATGATGCTTTTGGTCGCTCCTCTCAGATGAAAGTGACTTGTTGCCATCATGAGCAAGCCTGTGCGATGGCCGCGGAAAGTTATTTTCGTCTCACAAATCGCTTTGCTGCTGTCAACGTGACAGCAGGACCTGGTGCCATCAATGCACTCAATGGAGTGTATGGAGCTCATGTTGACTCGATGGGAATGATTGTGATTTCTGGACAAGCAAAATGGGAGACGCTTGTTCGCTCTACGGATTTGCCTCTGCGGCAACTCGGCGATCAGGAGGTTGATATCGTGCAGATGGTGAAGGGAATTACAAAATATGCAGTGGTTATTCAAGATCCTAAAACGATTCGTTATCACTTAGAACGTGCTCTCTACTTGGCATCTCATGGGCGTCCTGGGCCGGTTTGGTTGGATGTTCCGATCAATGTTCAAGGAACCATGATTAATCCTGATCAACTTCAAGGTTACAATCCACAAGAAGATCAAATTAAATTTGAAACAAAAAATCTGAGAGAAGCGATTCAAAATATTGTTCACGAGCTTTCATCGGCAAAACGCCCTGTCATCTATGCAGGGACAGGAATTCGTTTGTCAGAGCAGTATGAAGTTTTTCTTGAATTAATTAATCGCCTGAAAATTCCAGTGGTAACAGCATGGAATTCCAATGATCTTCTTCCTGATGATCACTCTTGTTATGCTGGGCGTCCAGGTTCTGTTGGAAATAGGGCAGGGAATTTTACCGTGCAGAATGCTGATTTTGTCTTGGTATTAGGATGTCGACTCAACCTCCGTTTAATTTCTTACAATTGGGAGAATTTTGCAAAGCAGGCAAAGATCGCGATGATTGACGTTGATGATGCTGAGTTAAAAAAGCCAACATTGAAAATAGATATTCCTGTTCATGCAGATTTGAGAGAAGCGTTGCCATTATTGCTAGAGAAATCAGGCGAGTGGAAGTCGCATCATGAGGAGTGGCTGGCCTGGTGCCGAGAGCGACTGCAGCTCTATCCTGCGGTGACAGAAGCAATGAAAAATGATTCTAAGGGAGTGAATCCCTATTACTTTTTTGATAAGCTTTTTGCTCAGCTTGATGAAAATGAAATCATCGCTTGTGCTGATGGGACGGCTTCTGTAGCGGCAATGCAAGCTGCCATTATTAAACGAGGACAACGTCTTTTTCACAATTCAGGTTGTGCCTCGATGGGATATGATTTGCCTGCAGCAATTGGCGCAGCTCTGGGATGCCCTGATCGTAAGCGCATCATCTGCATCGCTGGAGATGGAAGTGTTATGATGAATCTTCAAGAATTACAGACAATTGTTCATGAGCACTTGCCGATAAAACTTTTTATTCTTAATAATCATGGGTATCACTCCATTCGACAGACACAGCAAAATTTTTTCTCAAATAATATTATTGGTTGTGATGTCGAGTCTGGAGTCAGTTTTCCTAATTTTGAGAAAATGGCAGGAGCATTTGGATTGCTTTATCGGAAGATTGACAAACATGCCGATATTGATGAGGCGATCAGAAAAATTCTTTCTCAACCAGGTGCTATGATAACAGAAGTGATGCTAGACTTGCATCAAGCATTTGAACCCAAACTTTCTTCACGCAAATTAGAAGATGGAACAATGGTGACTGCTAGCCTAGAAGATATGGCGCCATTTTTAGCACGAGAAGAATTAGGAAAAAATATGATTGCTTCTTAGTTTGCTTGTTTTTTTTGCTATTCTCATTCAATCTTCAAAACCTTTTATATGATTATTAAGCGAGATTATTTTGAAGAACTTTTTGTTCTCGAGATGGCAAATAACCATTTGGGTAATCTTGATCGTGCTTTAAAAATTGTTGCTGATTTTTCCAAAGTTGTTCGTTTTAACAATGTGCGCGCAACGATCAAGTTGCAGCTGCGTGATGTCGAAAATTTTATTCATTCTGATTTTCGAGACAGAAAAGAAATTCGCTATATCAAAAAGACACTCGATACAAAAATGTCGCGTGAACACGTTGCTACTATTATTGAAGAGATCCGCCAAAGTGGATGCATTCCTAGCGCTACTCCTTTTGATGAAGCTTCTGTAGGATTTTGTGAAGAGTTAGAATTGCCACTGATTAAGATTGCTAGTTCGGATATCAATGATTGGTTTCTTATTGAACGTATCGCTAAGACGCGAAAACCAGTCATTGCTTCCTCAGGCGGTTCTTCGTTGAAAGATACCGATGATTTAGTAACTTTTTTTGCTAATCGAAATATTCCCTTAGCCTTGAATCATTGTGTTTCGCTTTACCCTGCTGAAGATACAGACCTTCAGATGAATCAAATTGATTTTTTAAAAAACCGTTATCCACATAATACCATCGGCTTTTCTACTCATGAGTATCACGATTGGGAAACAAGCATGGCTATTGCCTATGCAAAAGGGGCTCGAACTTTTGAACGTCACATTGACATTGAAACGGAAGGAGTCACTGTTTCTCCTTATTGTAGTTTGCCCCATCAAGTGGACTTGTGGTTTAAATCTTTTCGCCGTGTTAAGGCGATGTGCGGGCATCCTGGAACTGTTAAACGAACTCCGCCTCCAGAGGAGTTAAAATATTTGGATGCGCTGGTTCGTGGTGCCTATGCAAAAAAAGATCTTCAAAAAGGACATGTTTTAACAGAAGAAGACCTTTACCTCGCCATTCCTTTACAAAAAGGCCAAGCTTCTTGTCGTGAAATCATGAAGGGACAATCGCTTTTATCCGATATCAAAAAAGATGCTCCATTGATAATCGATCAAATTGATAGCCCTTATGCCTATGATGATGAATTGAAGCAGCAAATTTATAATCGAGGCATTTAGTTATGAAGCTCATTAGCATTGTTTCTGGTTGCTATAATGAAGTAGGAAATGTCGAAGACCTTGTTGCTCGAGTGGGGCAAGCAATGCAGCAGCAGCCTCATTATGATTACGAACAGATCATTATTGATAATGCTTCGACTGATGGGACTCAGGAGTTACTTAAAAAATTAGCTAAGAAAAATCCAAAGTTGAAAGTCATTCTCAACGCTAGGAATTTTGGACATGTTCGTTCTCCTTATCATGGTATGATGCAAGGATCTGGAGAGGCGATTGTTTACTTGGCTTCTGATTTGCAAGATCCGCCAGAGCTGATTCCCGAGATGGTGAGCAAGTGGGAACAAGGAGCTAAGGCTGTTGTTTGTGTCAAGGAATCAAGCGAAGAAAGACCGCTGTTTTTTAAGATGCGGCGTCTTTGCTATTCCATTTTTGACCGACTCGCAAATGTCGAGACGATTCAAAATTTTACTGGCTTCGGTCTTTATGATCGGACGATTATTAATCATTGCCGCAACATGCAAGATTCTTATCCCTATTTTCGTGGGATGATTTCAGAAATTGGTCTTCCTATTGTTGAACTCCCTTATCGACAACTAGTGAGAAAAAAGGGAATCACTAAAAATAATTTCTATACGCTTTATGATGTTGCGATGTTAGGAATGACGAATTACACAAAAATCCCTCTCCGACTTGCTTCTATCGTTGGTTTTTTCATGGCATTAGTTAGCTTTTTTTTGGCCTGCGGTTATTTTATTTATAAACTTCTTTTTTGGGCCAAGGTCCCTTTTGGAACAGCGCCTCTCATTATAGGCTTATTCTTTTTTGCTTCGGTCCAACTTTTTTTTATTGGCATTCTTGGGGAATACATCAGTGCCATTTATACACAAGTGCTCAATAGGCCCTTGGTGATAGAAAAAGAGAGGGTTAATTTTTAATAGGTTATCTATAAGCATGAAAACAGTTCAGAAATTAAAATTTTTTCTTGTTTCATTGGGTCCAAGAAGCTTAGTGACCCAAGCGTTTTTAAAACTATATGCCTCTTTACTCGGTTATAGAATCTATTTTAAAAACCATTGTATTAAGATAATAAAGAGTAAGAAACAGCTAATCATTAAGCTACGCGACTATGCTTTCATTCCTATTATCATGAAACAGGTTTTTGATAATAGATTTGAAGTTATTGAACCAATACAAAGCGACGATTGCTTGGTTCTTGATTTTTCAATGCCTGCAACTCATTGCTATAAGCGCTGTGGAATTAGCTTTATGTTTCTTGGTATACCAGAGGATGATTCTATTGATGCTTATACATCCCTTTTTAAACCTAAGGAAGGCATGGTTGTCTTTGATGTTGGTGCTGGTGTTGGCTCAATAACGTATTTTTTATCTCAGATGGTAGGAGAGCAAGGGAAGGTTTATGCATTTGAGCCAGATGACAAGAGTCGTGAATGCTTAGAAAAAAACATCATAGATAAAAAATTAAATAATATTACAATATTAGATACTGCACTTGCTGGCCAATCAGGGATAGGAATATTTAATATGGATGGGTCTATGGCTGCTTCACTAGTTCAGGCTTCAATTTATCCAAATACTGGAGTAAAAAAAGAAGTGGGAACTCTAACTTTAGAGGATTGCTGCCAGCGGTTAGGAGTTGTACCCAACTTTATTAAAATGGATATAGAGGGTTCTGAAGTTGAAGTTATTGCTCGTTCTTTAGATTTTCTCCAAAAAAACCCTATTCATTTTGCTTTTGATAGTTGTCATAAGTTAAAAGATGGTTCGTTTAGTTATGAACATCTTGAAAATCTCTTTCGATCTATTAATTACTCAGTGAGATCTCAGATGTTTTCTGGAGAAATGTTTACTTTTGCTTCGCCTTCCTCTCTAAAAGTTAGTTATTAATTTTCTATCATGAAATACGTGTGTAGGCTGTTAATAGTGCAAAAATCAACAACACTCGGTAGAAAGAAAATTAATTATTTAACTCAATGAAGGCGCAACGATCTTTATTTATAATCATTCTCCTGTTTGTTGCCTTCATCGCCATCCTCTGGCTCTTACAGGCGCCTTCAGCAGAAGAAGCCTTTGGTGATCTTGGACGACTTTGGGATACAAGGCAGGGATTCCTCTCTGGTTGGAGTCCGCATTTTCTTTTAGGAAGTAGTTTGGTGATTCAGCAGGTTGCAATTTGGGTCGTTTTATTATCCAATTTGTCGATTGTCATTTTTGGGCCTCTGATTGGTGGACTTGCCGCTTTTAAATTGGTAGCCATCCTCTCCCTAGCCGCCAGTGGAGTGACGATGTTCTTTTTTGTTCGTCGTTTGACGCGGGATGAGACGCAGGCGGCAGTGGCGGCATTGGCCTATATCATGATGCCATCGATCACCGTGGCAATGGGCATTTATGAGCATTTCAGCGTGACGCTTTGTTTTGTTTTTGTCCCTCTGATTTTGCGCGGAATTTTAGTTTTATCGGAAGAAGAATCGCCACGAGAGATCGTGGGCCTCGGTTTGGCGGCTAGTGCGATTGCGTTGAGTTACACAAAAATCGCCGTCGTGATTTCGCCGATGCTTTTGTTGTGGACGTTGGAAGTTTTACGATTGCAGCCTGCCAATGTTCGTTTAAAAATTATGAGTCGCTATGCCATGAGTGCTGGTCTGGCACTAGCGCTGGCTCTTCCATTTTTGTTGCCAGCTTCACGAGAGTTTGGTTTTGCGGCAGGATTTTTATTCGATCCGCTAGAGGGATGGCAGCATCATTACGCTTTTAAATCAGCGCTGCAGTGGATCGATCTCTGGGGTGTTTTCATGAAAGGTTCCGATCCTAATGTTGAAAGGGATTCTGTGATGTTTGCCATTGGGTTGATACCGATGCTCGCTATTTCTTTTGGGCTAGGTCTTTCTTCTCTTCAAGAGTGGCGTCGCTCTTCCCTCGGACGTTGGTTTTTGATCTTAGTAGCTTGTTGGTTGCTTTCCATGAATCTGGCTGCTGGTCCTGACGGGATTCTTTTAGGACATTGGCATCTTCTAAAAGAGGGTGCTCGCGGTATGTTTGACTTTGCTATTCCTTGTCTTTGGTTTGCTCTTGCTTGGCTGGTCTGGATGAGTTATCAGACCATCTGTTGTCTTATTGGAGGTAAAGCATGGCGCTCTTGGTTGTTGTTGGCCGTATTTTTGGCAACGCCATTTTTTCGTATCGCTGCAGCATTTCCTCTTTTTAACGACATTCGCGCCCCGGAATCATTTTGGAGCGTTGGTGGTTTTTGTGTCTTAGCAGCAGCTGTTGGGATGGTGACTGTAGCACTTTTTACAAAAGTTATTTCAACGCGATTTCGTCTTATCAGTGCCATCGGTATTGGTCTTCTTTTTTTATTGGAGCTTTATCCGATTCACTCTGCTTATTGGACTCGTGGTCTTCCTGAAGAATTATTTTCTGATTACGATCAATCACTCACATTTTTAAAAAATGCTCCGTTGCCAGGTCGCGTGCATCCTCTTTGTAGTCGCTATTTTTACTTAACCATTCCTCAGAAGACGGGCCACTCTCTCAGCACCGAAGCGCTTCTTCGGCACTTTGAATTAAAATGGGTCAGGCATTTTGAGGCTGCGGGCGCAGCTAATATGGATGCGATGCAAAGCTATCTGAATCTTGCTGGCGTTTCTTATATTTTCATCGATAAAGAAGATCCACTGACGCCCAAGCAAGCCCAGGATGTCTACAGGACGGTCTTTCCCGTTGTTTTTGAAAATCGTTCTATTGTAATTTTATCCAATGAAGCCTCGCTCTATCCTGCTTTTTTGGCACGTAATTTTGTTACTCTGCCTCTGGAAAGCTACCAGCAGGCTCCGATGGCGTTGCAGTTAGCAAGGATGAATCTCCTTGGAGTAGAGCTTGCGCAAAGTGATCAAAGGCAGACTGGATTTGCAGGAAGAGCTACTGGAAATAATCAGGTGGAGCTTCTTCCTCAATATCAAGGCCGCGGTGGCGCTCCTTTTCAGCGTGTGGCGTCTGTTGGTAATCGGGCTGATGACTATGGAAAGATGACCTATCGTTTGCCGCCTACTGTTTCAGGGTGGCTAACAGTTACTGAGGTCTTTCATCCAGATTGGACTGCAACTATCGATGGGCAGCCAGCTGATATTCATCGTGCTGCTGCTGCACTGCTTTCTGTCTATGTGCCACTCGGGTCTCAAGAAATTATTTTTAAATTTATTCAACCTGCTTGGTATGCGCTTTTGTTTTATTTAGGATGCTTCTTTTGGTTGATAGCGCTAGGTGCCTTTTTGTTTTTTGCCAGTCGCTGGGCTAGGCCTGAATGGAAGAAACTTTGGGATGGAACAACCAGGTAGTCCTAATCGCCTTCAATCCTCTAAATCAACCGGATGATTTTTTAACGCTGGCAACCATTCGTGTGCCCAAGCAATAACGCTATCGATCCCTTCTTCTAATTCAATATTAGGGTGCCACTGAAGTTCGCGATGACTTTTGGAATTATCAAGAAGATAGGCAGCATCTTTGCCAGGACGATCTTCAGCAAGAGTTATCACATCTTCCAAATTAACATTCATGCGAGTGCAAATTAAGGCAACAAGATCACGGATTGAAATAAAACGATTGGTAGAGAGATGATAAGCCTCTCCTGGTGCTCCCTGGCGCGCTGTCTTTAAAGTGCCAGAGACAACATCATCAATATGAATAAAAGATCGCACTGCATGGCCTCCACCATGAAGAGGAATTTTTTTTCCTAACAAGATAGAAAGAATCGCACGAGGAATGATGCGATGCGTTTGTTGTCCGGGGCCATAAACGTTTGCGGCGCGAGTAAAGACAACAGGAAAGCGGTCATTTTTAAAAATAGTGTTGAGGTGCCATTCGCAAGCGGCACGCGATGTAGCGTGAGGAGTGCTGGGATTAAAAGAGTTGCTCTCGGTAGCAAGCTCTTGGCAATGTCCATAAACTTCAGGGGTGGAAACGTGAACGTATTTTTTAAGGAAAGAACAATGTTTTAAATGATCATGAAGTTGAGCATTGCTAAAAAGATTCGTTCGATGCCACTCTTCGATTCCTTGAGTATTTTTTAACGCTCTTCGCTGCGCAGCAAAATTGATTACGTAATCTGGTTGGTAAGCGGCAATCGTTTTAGCTATTTCTTTTGTATGCTGATTAAGGTCGAGTTGTTCAAAAGAAAAATTGTGAGCAGCTCCCTTTTTCCAATGATAAGGTGTAAAAGGGATGCTCGGCTCTATCGAGCGGCTAATTCCTAGGACGCTGGATTCTTGCGAGAGAGCATGATGAACAAAGTGGCTTCCTGAAAAAGAATTGCTTCCAATAACAACGATTTTTCCGTGCATTTTTTTTGTGGCTTGTAGTTCGGTCCGGAATTATTATTTGAAATAACAATTTGGTTTTTGAGATAGAGAAGATATACTGTACAGGAATTTTATTATGAAGACACTCTCTATTCGCAATCTCCATGCTTCTATCGGCGAGAAGCCAATTCTTCGAGGCCTCAATTTAGACATTCCTCAAGGGGAAGTGCATGCCATTATGGGAAAAAATGGTTCTGGAAAAAGCACTCTCGCAAAAGTCATGGCAGGACATCCCGACTATACGGTGACGGAAGGGGATGTTTTACTCAATGGGCAAAGCATTCTTGGCATGGAGCCTGATGTACGGGCGCGTTTGGGGCTCTTCCTTGCTTTTCAATACCCCATGGAAATTCCAGGAGTGACCATCGCCAACTTTATTCGAGCTGCAGTGCAGGCTCGTCTGCCTGAGGGAGAAGAGTTAGAAGCCACGGAGTATTACGCAAAGCTTTACGCTAAGATGGATGAGTTGAGTATTCCTCGTGCATTTACTTCGCGTTCGGTGAATGAAGGTTTTTCGGGTGGAGAAAAAAAGAGATGTGAGATTTTGCAAATGGCGATGCTTCAGCCGAGCTATGCCGTGCTTGATGAAACAGACAGCGGCCTTGATATTGATGCGCTCAAAGTTGTTTCTTCAGGAGTCAATGCTCTCCGAGGTCCAGAGGTTGGAATGCTTGTCATCACGCACTATCAACGGCTTCTCGATTACATCGTTCCTGACAAAGTCCATGTCATGGGCGAAGGAGAAATTGTCTTGAGTGGGGATAAAGATCTGGCGCTCAAACTCGAGGCTGAAGGCTACGACTGGGTGACGGCAAAAAAATAATTCACAGGGATAGAAGCGATAAAAGAAGTTTTATTTTTAGCGCTTTTTAGCGAATTTAGCGGTTATGCTTTTATCTCTCATCCCTTTCATCGCTGTAAATCTCTTTCCTCTTTCTTATGAACACTGAAACTAAACCTGATATTGATATCGACCGTTCCGTTGGCGATTTTCGTTACGATGTCGACTATGCCTTTGATGCTGGTGTGGGCTTGACGGAGAAGACGATCGATTACATTTGTGATGTGAAGGGCGATCCTGACTGGGTTCGAAAATTCCGGAAAGATGGATATAAAAAATTTCTGGAAAAACCGATGCCGACGCATTGGGCCAGCAAAGATCTTGAAAACATTGTTTTTGAGAACATTCGTTACTACCTCTCGCAAGGACAGGCTCCCAAACGCAGCTGGGATGAGGTTCCCGAAGATGTGAAGAGAACTTTTGAACGGCTCGGTATTCCAGAGCAAGAGCGCAAATTTCTTGCAGGCGTAGAAGCTCAGTTTGATAGCGAAGCCGCCTATTCCAACATCAAAGAAGCCGTTGGCAAACAAGGTGTCATCTTTGTTGGCAGCACCGAGGGATTACAAAAACATCCCGAGATTTTCAAAAAATGGTTTGGGAAAGTCATTCCAAGTGGCGACAACAAATTTAGCGCGCTCAACAGCGCTGTCTTTAGTGGAGGCAGTTTTATTTATATTCCTCCTGGCGTAAAGGTCTCTCATCCGCTGCAGGCCTACTTCCGCATTAATGCGCAAAACTTTGGTCAATTTGAAAGAACGTTGATTATTGCTGACGAAGGCGCTGAAGTGACCTATATGGAAGGATGCACAGCACCTAAGTTTGAGACAGCCACGTTGCATAGTGCTGTGGTAGAGCTCGTCGCGCTCAAGGGCGCCAAGATCCAGTACATTACGGTTCAAAATTGGAGCGCCAATGTTTTTAACTTAGTGACGAAACGTGGCCTCGCTCACGAAGATGCCGAGATCAAATGGATCGATTGCAATATTGGTTCGCGTCTGACGATGAAATATCCTGGCGTTGTGATGAAAGGACGTCGGGCACGCGGAGAGGTCATTTCGATTGCCCTTGCCGGTGATGGGCAACATCAAGATACGGGAGCCAAAATGGTCCATGCTGCTGATGAGACCACGAGCAATATCATTTCTAAATCGATTAGTTTGGGGACGGGCCGCTCGACTTACCGCGGGATGGTGCATATTCCGAAGCATCTTAAAAAATGCAAAAATAATACGGAATGCGATGCGCTTCTCATCAATGCTAACAGTCGAACCGACACGTATCCTGCTATAACCGTGCGTGGCCAAGGTCATTCGGTGCAGCATGAGGCGAGTGTTAGTCAAATTAACGCCGAACAGATTTTTTATATGCAACAACGTGGCTTGAGCGAGGCTGCTGCGATGAGCTTAGCCGTGAATGGTTTTGTCAATGACCTCGTACAGCAATTTCCGATGGAATATTCGGTGGAATTGAAAAGATTGATTGATCTCGAAATGGAGGGGTCAGTCGGTTAAAAAGAAGCATTAGCCACAAAGTAAAACAAAAAATATTTAGAAACACTCTTGTCCAAAATACACCAATCAATAGAAGAAAAGCAGCAACTAGCCACACCGCCATCATTCGAGCGGACGCTGGAATCCAGCGACTGACGATCTTTATTTTTGTTTTCGTAAAAGTGTTGTTTAATCCTCCTCAATCTTTTTAAATTTTTTTGACGCTACTACTCAAATGTGAATTGACCTTCACCTGGATTCCAGCGTCCGCTGGAATGACGGTTAATCGAGTTGTCAAATAGCATTGAAATAAGATTTTCTTCTTCTTTCTTTTTTATTGTACGTTCTTCGTAGTTAATTTTTTTATATGAATATTATTTCCGAATATCAGATTTCTTTAGATTTGCCGGCTTGGCTTGTCCAGCAGCAAGCTCACGCCTGGGAGCAATTTTTAAAACTCCCACAACCAACACGTCATGATGAACAGTGGCGTTTTTCCAATTTAAAAATTCTCGATCTTGCTCGGTGGCATCTGGCATCGGCACCGGCAAATGTGGATGCTTTGTTAGCTCGTTCTCAAGGAAGTGCTGATCTTGCTGCTAAGCTCGTCTTTGCTAATGAGCGTTTGATTTCACGAGAGATTCACGATCTTCCTGAAGGCGTTCTGCTGCTGCCATTGGAAGAGGCAGCTCGTGATCATGAGGCCTTGTTCCAGCGCTATTTCATGAAGCATCCTGCTCTTCTCGGTTCAGCCAAGATCGCAGCGCTTCATCGTGCGCAACTTCAAACGGGAGTCTTCCTCTACGTGCCAGCTGGAGTGAAGATTGAAAAACCGATTGAACTTTGGCATTGGAGCGAGGGAGATCATGCCGCCATTTTTCCACACACACTCGTCGTCTGTGAGGAAAGGAGTTCTGCGTCCGTCATTGATCATTTTTTCTCGATGAACAACGAGGCCTCCTTTGTTGCAGGAGTGAATGATTTGATTGTAAAAGCAGATGCTCATCTCAAATACATTGCGGTTCAAAATTGGAGTCGTGAAACAACGGCGTTTCATTTGAACACGACCGATGTTGGCAAGAATGCTGTTGCTACCTCGCTACAGCTCAACTTAGGAGGCCGGTACATTCGTACGGAGAGCAACAGCCGACTCTTAGAAGAAGGGGCACGAAGTGTGATGCTTTCAATCAATCCAATAGATGCCGATGGTGAGATAGATCAACGGACCTTTCAAGATCACCTTGCTCCGAGTGCTACGAGTGATTTACTTTATCACAATGCTCTCGATGATCGTTCAAGGAGTGTTTTTTCCGGGCTCATCAAAGTTGGAACAGCTGCTCATGAGACCGACGCTTATCAAAAAGTGCGCAATCTGATGCTGAGTGATGAAGCCGAGGCCAACTCCATGCCAGGACTCGAGATCTTAGCCGATCGGGTTCGCTGCTCCCACGGTGCGACCTCGGGAGAACTCAATCAAGATGAACTTTTTTATATGATGGCGCGCGGCATCCCTCCACAAAAGGCTGCGAAGCTGATTGTCCGTGGATTTTTTGAAACAGTTTTAAGACGTCTGGAAGAACCTTCGTTAGAAAAATATTTTGGACAGTTGCTGAATCAACGATTGGGGTTGGATTAACTTCCAAATAAATAAGCCACTCCCGGACGCTGATAGCAAAAGCCGCTGAGAGCCGCTGTCGTTGAAATCTTTTTTCCAAGGCCCAGAAATTTAAACGAGCGGCCCATGGTCTCTGGGTGGAGCAGCGTCTGCAGAAGACGAAACTCTTTTTGCTCGGCTGTTGTGAGCGATCTTCCTTCAAACGTTCGTAGCCATGTTTCAGCAGCACCGATGAGAAAGTGATGCTGGTCACTGTAGCCGAGGATTTCAAAATTGCGTTGAAGCGCTTTCTCGGCGAGGTCGGTAAAATCGACATGGGCTGTGATGTCCCGTTTTCCAACTTCTTCGAGAGGATTGTCGTGGCGATGATGATTTTCGTAGCAGGCAATGCTTCCTTCTGCGCGGTAAGAGGCAAAGCGATCGATTCCCGCATATCCATAATCCGCAATGAGGATTATGCCGCGCTTCATGCGTACTTCAATCTCTTGCAGCCAGGGAACGATGCCAAGTCTCACTTCCCATAAAAATTCAGGAGCAAGATTGTGAGGTAGTTTTTTTGCGACGCTCTGGAGTTCCTCTTGTTCGATCGGAAGCGTGACCCAAGCCTTTGCTGCTATGCGCTGTTCCAACCATTCCTCTCCATTCCAGCGGAGCAAGTCAATGGGGAAGGCATCCAGTAGTTCATTTGAAAAATGGAGGCCTTCAAATTCTGGGAGCTCTATGATTTTTTTTACCCAGGAAACATTTTGGTGTTGTTTCAATGTCTCTTGTTGTTTTTTTTGGTGAATAGAAAACGGTTCAACGATGTAGTAGTGGATTGATTTGAAAAAATCTGATGAGGCCTCCGCTGCCTCCAAGATATCGAGAGCCAGTCTTCCATCGTTGGCTCCTTGTTCTACAATCGTGAAGGGCTCTGGTTGTCCCATCTTTTCCCAGAGCTCTTCAAAAAAGAGCGCTAAAATTTTCCCGTAAATTTTCCCCACACTCACGTTAGTAAAAAAATCACCGGCTTTGCCAATGTGGACGCGACCAGAGGCGTAGTAGCCGTGCTCAGGATCGTAGAGAGCCTGCTCCATGAATTCGGCGAAAGACAGGCAGGAGGCTACAGGCTGGAGGCTAGAAGAGAGGCTGAAGGCGGAGGGCTGAAGGCTGAAGGAAAAGCAATTTTGAGTTGCTAGTTTATGATTCATGCTAGTTTTCTTTGTGGGCATTCTTTTTTGCCATATAAGAATTGTTTTCCATTAAAATGCGAGAATATCAAACTAAGTTTTCTTCAGCCTTCAGTCTTCAGCCCTTAGCCTTCAGCCTATTTCAGAATCTCCCTCACATAGACATTGACCGTCCCATCATTTCCCTTTTTAACATCGGTAATCATAAAAGGGTGATCTTGATTGCGTGCAACTGAAGTCCCTTCAGCAGGAGGTACTGCTCCAGCAGGATAAGCAACGATGATGCGCATTTTTGTGATGCCATCGGGTGTCAGCGAGGAATTATTTGATTGGTAGCGGAGGACAGAGCGGTCTTGACCAGAGGCTGTCACCGCAAAATCTCCTTGAAGATAAAGCCGCTCACCAGCAAGTCCCTGTTCTGCAAGATCGCGAAGTTGTGGTGCAGCGACGAAGCGTCCGCGAGGCATTTTTCCAGGGTCGTATGTTGGCCACAATGGATTATTGGAATCAGGAAGAGGGCCTCTTTCGGTAATTGCCATTGGGGTTCCGGGAGCAGGAGCAAACGATGTAGGCGGCGGCAGACTGGATTGATTGGCAGCAGCAAGAGCTGGTGCCGCTTCTGCTTCGAGAGGAGTTGTTGAAGAAAGGGGCGTTGCTGTTGGAAGAGGCGCGACCTGTTTCGCAGGAGCCACTGGAAGCGCTACTGGAGTTGCAGGCAGCACTGCTGGCGTGTTCAGAGGAAGTGCACGAGCCACTTTTGGGGCAGTGACAGGCACTGCTTTTGCTGCGCGCGAAATATTTTTTAAAAATGATTTTTTGGCAGAGGCCGCTAGTTTGTTAGAAATAATTTGTAAGATAAAGGCAGAGTTGGGCTGCACCGTTTGTTGTGTCCCTTCCTGCCTAGAAAACCCCATCTTCGTACGATAATCTGCATGCTGTGTCTCTGCCGAAATAAGATCTTTTGGAGGAAGCAAAGGAAGTCCTCCTTCGATATTGAGGTGAGCCGGTGGTGCTAGTGAAAAGAGAACAGGGCCGCTGCTTGTAGGTCCATAACTTCCATAAAGAAGCGAGATGGTGGTCAATTTTAAATGTCCATCGGGAAGTTTTTCAACATGCAGGATGGCGGAAAGGTCTAAAGGCTTTTCAAATTTAATCTCTTGGCCTGGAGTGAGCGCCTGCTCTAGAGGATTGAGATCATTAGACATTTTTTCAAATTCTACTGCTGGTGCGACAGGCTGTGCTGCTCCACTATTAGTGCCAGTGAGTATCTCGTGTATACTGCGGGTCTGCGCATCAGAGATTCCTTTCACTTCACTAGCGCGATCGATTTTTGAAATAAGTTTACTGTTTACTGCCGGAAAAACCTGCTCCAAGAGGATTTCTGGCTGGTCTACTGATTGAAGCAAGGCGCACATTCCTGGATAAAAAAAATTTTTTTTAGTGAGCGGAAAAGCAGCCAAGACGCGATAAGTCTCGGTGACATAGGGTGTCAAATCGTGCGTCTGATGATAATTGCGAAGAAAGTTAGAAAGGAGTCGATCGTTTAAGCGTCTCGTTTCACGTTGGCCGAGCGGACCAAAGCGCTCGAGAAGTTGTTTTGGTTTTAGGAATTCACCGCGCGGTGCTTCTGTCAACTCGAAGCGTTGAGGCTCATCTAATTTATGAAGCCTCATGAGGAGATGATAATTCACTGATTTTTCAGGATGCCCAAAAACATAGAAGCTTCCTATCCAGCAAAAAAGGGCAAACCCCATCAGCAAGAAGATAAAAATAGTCCACGCAAATATCCCGTCAACACCATGGGCGCTGGCTCGTCGTGGTGTGGCGCTAGGAAAACGATTGTAATTTTTCATGGTTTTTTGTGAAAGGTAACAGCTATCGCTGCGGTTCAAATGACGTTCCGCATCCACAGCTGCGAGCCGCTCGCGGATTCATGATTCGAAAGCCAGTTCCTGTCAAACCTCCCTCATAATCAATAGTACAATCTGCGAGTTGCTCAAGGCTTTTTGCATCAATGAAAATAAAAGCTCCTTCTGATTCAATGACAGTGTCTCCTTCTTGCTGCGCTGCCAAGTTCATGGCATATTGCAGCCCAGCGCAACCACCTTGTTCGACAGCAAGGCGGAGACCTTGACCTTGAGGTGACTGCTTTTCTAGGACTAGTTCACGCACGTGCTTAGCCGCTTGTGGGGTAATGGAAATCATAAGAAGAATGTAACGAGTAAAGAGTAAAGGGTAAAGAGTGCAGAGACCTTCAAGTCATCTCAGTTGTAGTTCATAAAAAAAATTATCCTATCAGATCAAAATTAAATATTAAAAATAAAATAAACCTACCCAAGAACTCTTTACCCGTTACCTTTTAGCCTTTACTCTGCCTTTATTTTTTTTCCATGGGACGCATTCATCTTCTAAGTGACATTGTCGCAAACCAAGTGGCTGCTGGGGAGGTGGTGGAGCGGCCCGCTTCGGTACTCAAGGAGCTTATCGAAAATAGTATTGATGCCGGCGCAAAGAAAATCCTCGTTGAATTTAACGGAGGGGGCGTTGAATTGTTGCGCATCACCGATGATGGCTCTGGGATGGATCGTTCCGATGCATTACTTTCGCTCGAACGTCATGCCACCAGCAAAATTCGGACGATTCATGATTTGGCCTTAGTGAATACGCTCGGATTTCGCGGAGAGGCCTTGCCTAGTATTGCGAGTGTATCTCGTTTTCGTCTTATTACTCGTCAACAAGAAATGGAGGTTGGCACTGAGATCAAGGTGGAAGGAGGAAAGATTGTTGAAGTGAAAGAAAGCGGCGAAGCTCCTGGGACTAAAATTGAGATGAGGGATCTTTTTTATAATGTTCCGGCACGCCGGAAATTTCTCAAAGGAGAACAGACGGAAGCCGCGCACTTGATAGCACAATTACAATTCTTAGCGGTAGCGCATCCCGAGATTGCATGGACTTGTGTGCGTGATGGAAAAGAAGTTTTTCGCTTGGGGGCTACCGAGAGTCTTGCTGTGAGGCTTAGCGATCTTTACGGTTCTCCTTTTCTCAAGCGGATGAAAGAAGTGATGCCGTTAGAAGTTGACGGAATAGTGGTGCGAGGATTTTTTGCGCGTCCTGGAGAAGGGCGTTCCGATCGGTCACATCAATTGCTTTTTGTAAATGGACGGATCATTCGTAATAACCTTTTGTCTCAAGCCTTGAGAGAAGCGTGCGATGGAATTTTGCCAAAGGGGCTTCATCCTCCTGCCGTTCTCTTTTTTGAACTCGATCCCGCCAAGCTTGATTGCAATGTCCATCCGGCAAAACGAGAAATTCGTTTTCAAGAGCCAGCCAAGCTGAAAGCAGCTGCATTGAGGGCGGCCGCGAGGGTGATGGGAAACTTTGAACAAGCAGCGACAGGGATTCCTCCACTGCAAGAGATTGCTCGGTCGTATCAGGTGCAACGGAGAGAATATCCGACAGAACTTTTTTCTGAAAGAAATGCGATCATCGAAGAAAAAGGAGAGCGTCATGCATCCCCTCTAGAAACCAGTGTTCAAGAGCCTATCGCGGCCATAGAAAAAATTCCATTTCGTTATCTCGGTAATTTAGCTCAACGTTATTTATTGTTGGAAGAAGAGGAGGGGCTCGTTTTGTTGGAAATTAGCGGAGCGCTTGAACGCATCACCTATGATGCGCTTTATCAAACGCTCTTGAGGGGAGCTTTGCAACGTCAACCGCTCCTGCTGCCACAGGTCGTTGAGCTTTCTCCGGCGGAATCTTCTTGGATCATGGCGCATCAAGAACTTTTAGAAAAAGCGGGAGTCGAAGTGGAACTTTTTGGAGAAGAGACAAGAGCCTCGGTCTCTCAGAGTCTCAAAGTCGATGCTGTTCCTGTCATCGCAGCTCAAGTTCCAGTGGCCACATTGTTGCAACAACTCGTTCACGATTTTCAACAAGAGGAATCTAGAAGTTCGCTCAAAGAAGGAAAGCGTGTCCTTGCTGTTGAGGAGACATTGGCACGCTCCGTGAGCGGCATGGTAGCTCAAGCAAAAAAATTGCCAGAGGGAGAAACGGCAGCCGTGATGCTTGTTCGAGATCTTCTGCGTTGCTCACTTCCTTACTCGACTCCTTCAGGAAAACCGACGATGATCCAACTTTCGCAAACTGAATTGCGAAGAAAATTTAGTAAGTAAAATCACTCTTGTCCAAAATAAAATTTACCAACAGAAGAAAGGGCCTCTCTAATCACATTCTGCCTACACTTACACATTGCCGTCATTCCAGCGGACGCTGGAATCCAGCGTCCGTCGACACAGAATTGATGATTTTCTAAAATAAAGTCTCACTTCTTTTTTAAAGAAAGCATTTTCTCCTTTTGCAACATCATACCAATTTTACGAAAACAAAAATAAAGATCCAGAGCCGCCTGGATTCCAGCGTCCGCTGGAATGACGTTTGGGTGTAGTGTTTTTTTATTTTAAAAAAATTAATTTATTTTGGACACCACTGAAGTGAAATATGCTTTTTCCTTCAGTCTTCAGTCCTTAGCCTGTAACCTGTTTTTATGAAATCCCAAGAAAAAGTTCTCGTTGTTCCTCGTTCTCTCTTTGACTCGCTTGGCTCTTTTCAAGGCCTTAACAGCGAAGTAGAGCGATACCTTCCCATTTTTTTAGATCCAGCGAATCACTCGTTTGTCGCTCGCTCGGAGGCGGAGGAAGATCCTTCGCTCAAGCAGCTCATTCCTTACATTATCGTGACTTGTGGTGATCGCGTGTTGCAATACCAACGTGGGAGTGGCTCTGGCGAAACGCGCCTTTTAAAAAAGCGCTCTCTTGGAATCGGCGGCCACATCAATGATGAAGATGGTCTCGGAAAAGATTTTGATGCTGCTGCCTATGAGAGGGCCTTGCTGCGAGAGTTAGAGGAGGAGTTGAATTTGCCAGCCTCGTTTCACAAAAGCAAAATTAAACCATTGGCGCTCCTCAATGATGATTCAAATCCCGTAGGAGAAGTTCATCTTGGTGTTGTGCATCAATGCGAGCTTTTGTCTGACGAAGTCACGGCACGTGAGGAAGCGATTGCTGAGTTGGGATTTTTTACCTACGAAGAATTGCAACATCGCATTGAGGAATTTGAGAGCTGGTCGCAGATTGTGATTCGAGGCTGGAGGGAATTGCAAGGATAGGCGCTGTAAAGGTAATCCTGATGTCTATTGTTCCTGATTGCGTCCCGAGGGAGGAGAATTGGAGGCATTTTTACAGAGAAAATTGCCAGGAGCGCTATATCGGAGGTGCTAAAATATTCTTAGCAACATCTTCATTGTCTGGATGATTTGCTGAAAACAGGGGCTTCTCAACCGAGCGCTATGCTCATAGCACCCACTCTAACAAACAACGCTACAGGTCAAATGTGGAGGTTTTTTTGAGGGGCGCGTTTCGATTTTACTGTTTCAAACTAGTTGAGATTGACTTCATTGCTGCCATCAAAGATAATCCCGCAATTATGGCACGCTACCTTGATCCAAAAAATGATTTGGTTTTTAAAAAAATCTTTGGACATCATCCCGCGTTACTCAAAAGCTTTCTCAATGCCATCTTGCCATTGCCAGATGATTGCGTCATTGAGAGTTTGACTTATCTTTCTCCAGAAAGTGTGCCTGAATTGGCTGCCTTAAAAAATTCTATCGTCGATGTCCGCTGCTGCGACAACCATGGGCGTCACTTTATCGTTGAAATGCAGTTGCAGTGGACGGGTGATTTTATAAAAAGAATGTTATTCAATACTGCTGCGACTTATGTTAGGCAGCTTGAAAAAGGAAAAAAATATGAGCACTTGAGCCCCGTCTATGGACTGGCTCTGCTCGATGATACTTTTACTTCCGAAGAAAAATGGTTTCATCATTATCGCATGGCCAATGTTCATGACGGCAGCAAAAATTTAGATGATATTCAATTGGTCTTAATCGAGCTTCCTAAATTCAAACCGAATAATATTGTCGGAAAGAAGCTGACTGTTTTGTGGCTTCGTTTTTTAAAAGAAATTAAAGATGGCACAGAAGTAATCGATCCTAGCTTGTTTGAAGTAGAAGAAATTAAGGAAGCACTTCGTTTGCTCGAAGTGGCTTCTTACAATGCAGCCGAGTTATTGGCTTACGATCAGCGTTGGGATGTTGTGAGCTCTGAAAGAACGTTGATCAGCGGCAAATTTGCTGAAGGTAAGGCTGAAGGTAAGGCTGAAGAAAGAAACACGCTCGTAATGAATATGCATCACGAGGGATTGCTGATGAAGCAAATCTGCACGATTGCTAAGTTATCACAAGACGAGGTTCAAAAAATTATTGAAGCTGCGGAATGCAGTCAAATTACTTAGAACTTATAGGCAATTGACACGCCCTAATTCCCCACTTCTCCCATCATTGTTACGAGAGGAAGAAAGAGCGCAACAATCAAGGTCCCTACGGTCAGCGCGAGGAGGAGGATGGTGACGGGCTCGAGCAGCGTCAGGAGGCGTTCCAAGTGAGTTTGTAATTCTTCCTCATAAAAATCTGCGAGATTGAGGAACATTTTTGGAAGCTGGCCAGTTGCTTCTCCAACTTCCATCATGTTCACGACCATGGGAGGAAAAAAAGCATGCTGGCGCAACGAGGCAGCCATTGCATTGCCATGCTGAATGCTATCATGAACTTCTTGGAAGAGCTGATCCACGGAGCGAGAGCCGGTCGTCTCTTTTCCTAGCTCCAGTGCTTGCAACAAGGGGATGCCCTGAGTCAGGAGTGTTCCCACCGTTCTTGTAAAGCGAGCTAAGATATTTTTTTGAAAGAGCTTTTGAAAATAGGGAGTTCTCAAAAAGATCCGATCTCGCCATAAACGACCCAAAGCTGTTTTCGAAAAAAAAATGATTACTCCCAGCAACGTCACTCCTCCAAAAATAAGAAGGTGAGGGTGTTTTATGATGTTACGACTTAAATTTAAAATCAGTTGGGTCAATGCCGGGAGGGCCTTGTCAGAGAACATTTCTGAAAAGATAACTTCAAATTTTGGGACCACAAAAAAAAGTAACAACCCTATGATGAGGAGAGCTGCTATCAGCACGATCATCGGATAAAGCAGAATGGAAAATAATTTCTGCTGAAGTTTTTGGCGCTTGTCTTGCAATGCTGCTAGTTGTTGCAAGACATCTCCCAAGATTCCTCCACGTTCGCCAGCTTTCACCATGCTCCGATAGTCATTCGAAAAAAGTGTTGGATGCTCGCTCAGGGCACTGCTGAAGCTCTTGCCTTCGTGGAGAGAGGCGATTAGTTGAGAAATGATTTTTTTGAAATGACTTTTAGGCTGCTGCTCTTCCAACATCAAGAGGCTTGGCAACAGTGGCATGCCAGCGTGGAGTAAGGTGGCGAGCTGATGGGTAAAAAGAGAAAGCGTTTTAGAAGAAATCTTTTTTTCAGGGAAATGTTTTTGAAAAAAAGAAGAATGCATTAGCAATTCTCATACTATTTTAAGCCTCTAAGCTCAAGCCTTGAGTTTTTGGTTTCATTAATTGCAGAGTCAGTTTTTTAAACTCTTGGACCAGGTGGTAGACAATAATAGCTACAAAAAAGGCAAGAAGACTTACGGTGATTCGTCCATAGGCCACATGAAAATTCGAATCGGGAGCTGGTACCATAAAAACTGAAAAGGAACACATTGCTATGATGCCGCGGAGAATAGGCGTATGATTTGAAAAGTAGGAAGCAAGCCATTCTAATAATCCAAATAGCCCTGCTAATCCGAGGAGATAAATAGTGATGTCATTTGCAAAAGCAACGATACCTACGAGGAAAGCCATTGCTACAAATGCTCCCAAAAAATAACCGATCATTTGTTGAAGATAGAGGTTTGCGGATTTTCCAATTTCTAAAAAAGTAATTGTGGAAATGCTTGCCATGACCAGGCGTCCCCCTTGATCTGTTTGAATAGCCACTTCTAACATAATGGCGATGGATGCCGTAATTCCGATACTAACGATGCTGCCAAAATCTATCTTCGGATAAGTTTGAGGTGGTTGATGTTTTTTAGTGAGTGCTGCAGCAAGGTAAGTCATCACAATGGGAACAATTGTTTGAGCCCAGATTTTAAGACCCTGAATCAGCAGGTCGTTTCCGTAATCCGAGTGAGTGGCCGTTGTATAAAGTGCTAAAAAACAGGCTCCAAAAGCATACGCACTTCCAGGTCCTGAATGCTTAAAAAAAAGAGCGTATCCAAATGCAGCAATAAAGCCTGCCAGAGGAAAGGAAAGCCAAGGGGCTTGGAAAAAAGCGATCAAGAGAGCCATGCTCGTGAGGATGCCGAGTGAGAGTGCAGCAAATAGAGCTAGAACATGACTCAATGTGGGTCTTGGCAAGAGAGAGAGCGTTGCAGCCAAACTCAGTGACATGTAGCAATGGGGAATTCTAAAACATTCCAATACTAAAACAGTTCCTGCAGTTCCAAGAGCGATGCAGAGTGCTGAAGAAGTTTTCTCGCCAAATTGAAATAGAGAATTATTACTCATTTTCTTGAATCGATTTAAAATCGTAAAGCGGCGGAACAAAAGGAATCGACTCCGGTTCTTGAAGTAATTTTAACTCCGTGTTGTAAGGAGTGGTGCGTGTGTCAATGATCACGGTCGCTTTACCTCCTGAACGAAATTCGGGTTGTTCTTTTGATTGAAGGACGATGCGGACAGGAAAGCGTGTTGCCAATTGGATGAAATCAAACGTTGGTGGGACAGCAGATAAGACACCTTCTCCGGCGGCTTGGTTTTTTGAGGCGCCGACATAAGGAATGACGCCGCGCGCTATTCCTTGAACAATACCATCAACGGAAGTTAAGCGTCGTCCCATGATGAAAACCTTAGCGCTTTGTCCTCGCCTGACGCGGTGAATATCAATTTCTCTAAAATTGCCCATAACGTACCAAATGCTCGAGTCAACAATGGTGAAGAGCTGTTCACCAGTAGCGGCGTAGGAACCTGGTGCAATTTTAAGATTCGTGATGTAGCCCTCACACGATGCAAAAACTTTGCAATAAGAGACTCGAAGTTCTGCATTCTTCAGTTCTGCTTCTGCTTCTTCAATGCGTGTATTTCTTCCAGCATATTCACCATATAAATTTTCAGCACGAACGACAGCAGCCTCTGCTTCTTTGACTAAGGCTGCGCTACTTTCAGCTTCGGATTGAGATTGTTGAACTTTATCAGCAGAAGCAAAATTTCCTTCGAGAAGCGGCTTGAGGCGCTCGTAGTGCGCAATAGCATATGATGCCTTGGCCTGACGATCGCGCAAAGTCGCTTTGGCGGCTTTGATCTGTTCTTCGAGCGCGGTGACTTCAAGTCGAACAAGATTGAGTTTTGCGCGAGCACGAGCTGCTTCTGCTTCGTAAGGACGAGCATCGAGCTTGAGGATCAGATCGCCACGTTTGACTTTCTGATTATCAACAACATGAATTTCGGTAATGGTGCCACCGACTTGAGCCGCAACGCCAACAGTATTTGCAAGAACTTCTGCATCATCGGTGCGAGGACAAAGTTCAATATTATGCCAGGCCAAATACGCGCCCAAGAAGCCTGCCAGCAGAATAAAAATGCGAATGGGGGTTACGAGCCATTGGAGCGAGCTGTCAGATTGCTCTCCATTTTTAGGAAGAGGATCAGGAATAGCGAGAGATGTTTTTTTTTCTTCAGAAGTCATCGGGCTGAAAAATAGAATATCCAAGTCCAAAGCGTAATGACGGCAAAAAATGCAGGAATCATTAAACCAGGAGGTTGAAAAACACGAGAGAGATGAAGGCGTGATGCCACGATGGCCGTTCCCCAGGTCCCAATGATGCCGACGATCATGCACATCAGCCAGCCTGGAAAGTAGGCTCCCCCAATATTAATGAGAGGGTCGTGGTTCAACTTGATGATTGCTAAATTTTCCAACATAGTGAATAACTGCCAACGTGCCATTGGCAGTGTTGAAACGTTGAAGTGTTGAAATGTTGAAACGAGGCTCATTTTAATATGTTGCCGTGAGTTATAGAACCAAGACTGTTTTTATTGTCAATTTTTACTGAGGTTTAAAACCTCTGTTCAACGCTTCAACATTTCAAGAGCTGCGGAGCAGCATTCAACTTTTTTCTTCTCGTTGCTTATAAAACTAATTTTCATGAGATATCTGCGCGGACTGATTATATATCTTTTTTTCTTTTGGGGAAGTTCTCTTCTTGCTGCCGTAGAAAGTTCTTTTCAAGAAAAGCATGCTGCCGCTGCGGGACCTGAAATGCTGCCACGAAGTGGGCAGAATCCCCGCGAAGGAGGGGATCCAGCTAGCGTTGCTACGACCTCAACTAGTAACTTAAACTGTCGCGAAGCGACTTCAGCGTCTCAGTTTTCTTCTCAAAAAAGTTACAATCTTGGAAACTTAATTGATCTTGCGCTCAATAATAATCCTTCTACACGCGCAGCATGGAGTCAAGCAAAGGCTGCTTCAGCCTCCGTAGGAGAGGCTCGTTCTCTTTACTATCCATGGGTAAAAACTGGTTTTACTGGAGGGTACGACCAGAATTATCTTCCTCTTGTTGCAGGTCCTAATGTCTACAACCGGACTCAGGCCACCGTTTTTTTTAGCTTAGAATATATTTTGCTCGATTTTGGACGAAGGGATGCTGATGTGGCGCGGACGATCGCTACCTTCAACGCGCTTGGTTTGACTTATCAACGGAAGTTGCAAGAGATTATTTTTGCCGTCCAGAAAGTTTATTTTGCGCACGAGGCTGCTCTTTGGAAAAAAAAGGCAGCAGAAACGAACCTCGCTTTTTTATCAACCCTAGCTGATATGATTGCCCGAGAAAATGTTACTGGTTTGTCAGCAGGACCAGAGCTGCTCAAAGCACGAAAACAAGTTCTCGAAGCTCAGTATGAGGTGGAGGCAGCTACGGCGAAGGTCAAAAATACATTAGGAGAACTCTGCGTTGCTACGGGGCTTCCAGCTAACACTCCTTTGCAAATCACAACGACAGAGCGTCCTGTTTCCACCAAAAAATTACGAGGGGATGCCAATGAATTAGTGCGTCGGGCGCTTGTCTTTCGTCCTGATATTGCCGCTCGTGTCGCAGAGCTGAAAGCCAGTAAAGAAGCCACGCGACGAGCCATTGCTGATTTTTTTCCTGTTATTAAACTGCATTCAGACTATATCAACAGCACTTTTGGATACACTGCGAATGATGGGACCTTGAATGGAACGCATAATAGAAATGGAAATTCTGGAGTGAATGGTTTTGTCATGGCGAGCTGGGATATTTTTGATGGTTTGGAGCGCATCTTTAAAGTTCGGCAGCGACAAGAAGAAGATAAAGTTGCTGAAAGAAACTTAGAACAGACAAAGTTGAATACAACACGAGATGTTTGGACTTCTTACAATGATAGTTTGACAGCAGAGCAACGTGTTAATTTTGCTGAAGGGTATGTGGCCTCTGCTAAAGAAACATTTGATGCCGTCAAAACGGCCGTGGAAACAGGGTTAACGAATGTTACTGATTTTGCTGAGTCAGGGAGTAATGTTGCTAATTCTGATTCAGAATTGGCTAGTGCTGTCGCGGATTATTCAACAGCATTGGCTCTTCTTGCGTTTTCAGTGGGGACCACTACTCCTGCGCCCTCGCGTGTTCCTCAGGACTTGGGAAAGCCCGGGGAATTGAAGTTGAAGGCGTTCTCGTTTTAGAATAGTTAATAGAATAATGCTCTTGTTCAAAATAAAATCTACCAACATAAGAAAGTGCCTTGCTAACTACATTCTGCCTACACTTACACATTACCGTCATTCCAGCGGACGCTGGAATGACGTCTGGGTCTAGCGTTTTTTTATTTCGAACAATTTTTTTGTGTATTCTTTGTAGTTAATAAAATTTTTTCATGAAAAACCTAACTCACTTCTTAATCACACTTGCTTTGGTTGCCGTTGCTGCTCGAGGAGGTGATCAAAAACTTCCCATCGTTCAACAAAAAGCACTTGATGAAAATAGTATTTTGTTTGTACCACAAGGATACGACGCGAAGAACAATCCTTCCTTCGCTTTTGAAAAACCACTTAAGACAGTTGGACCTGTTCCTAAAAATTGGAAGCTTGTTCCTCATTTTTCATCGCATGGAACAAGCACGAAGGTTGTCCTTGATGTTCCCTTCCAGGCTTCTCTCTATGGGACGGGCGAGGTGACTGGATCGCTTTTGCGTAATGGAAAAGAAATCACGCTTTGGAATACTGATAATTCCACCTATGGTACGGCTCACGGTCGTCGGCTTTATCAATCGCATCCGTGGGTCTTGGGTGTCCGTCTTGATGGAAGCGCTTTTGGGATTATTTTTGACACAACCTGGAAGGCTCATTTAAAAACAACATCGCAGCAAATTATTTTCACAAGTGAGGGGCCTGCTTTTAGAGTTGTTATCCTCGAAGGAAAAACGCCGCAAGCCCTTGTTCGCAAACTAGCCGACCTTACTGGAAAAATACCGCTGCCACCAAAGTGGGCGATCGGTTTTCAACAATGCCGCTACTCCTATTACCCCGATAGCAAAGTGCGTGAGATCGCTGATCAATATCGGGCTCGTCATCTGCCGTGCGATGTCATCTGGCTCGACATTCATTTCATGGACGGGTATCGCGATTTTACTTTTGATCCTGAGCGATTCCCTGATCCAAAAGCAACAAACGATTATTTGCACAAGCATGGCTTTCATTCGGTCTGGATTGTCGATCCTGCAATAAAAATTGATCCCAACTATTTTGTTTATCAACAGGGCTCCAATTTGTTTTCTAATGAAAATTTTAAAGTGGGTTCGAGCGTGGCAGGTTTGAAGACTGCTTGGGTGCTCACGAAAAATGGTCAACCTTTTCAAGGTGAGGTTTGGCCAGGAAAATCTGTCTTTCCCGATTATACAATGCCAGAGGTTCGCCATTGGTGGTCGGGACTCTATCACAATTTCTTAGCTCAGGGAATTGATGGTGTTTGGAATGACATGAATGAACCTTCTGTTTTTACTGGTCCTCACCTCACCATGCCTGAAGATAACTGGCATCGCGGCGGAGGCGGGCTTCCAGCTGGCATTCACCGGATGTATCACAATGTTTATGGAATGCTGATGGCATCAGCAACACGTGCTGGCATTCTTCATGAACGTCCTGACAAACGTCCTTTCCTTCTGTCGCGCTCTAACTATCTCGGAGGCCAACGCTATGCAACGACATGGACGGGTGACAATAGTTCCGGGATGCACTATTTGAAAATGTCGATTCCGATGGGGCTTAACCTAGGGCTTTCAGGATCACCTTTCAACGGCGTTGACCTTGGTGGTTACGCAGGCAAAGAGAATTCTGATCTTTTTGGAAAATGGATTGTGTTGGCTGCGTTCTTTCCTTTTTCGCGAGCTCACACGGCTGTCTATAACCCGCCGCGCGAGCCATGGGTCTTTGGTCCCAAGATTGAAAACGTCACACGTACTAGTTTGGAACGTCGTTATCGGATGTTGCCTTACCTCTACACGCTCTTTTACAAAGCCTCGCAGCATGGCGATCCGATTATGCAACCGGTTTTCTTTGCCGATCCAAAAAATTTGCTGCTTCGTTCCGAGGATCAGGCATTTTTATTAGGTCAAGATCTCCTCGTTGTTCCGCGCTGGGCAAGCCTTCCGAGGTTGCCAGGTGGTATTTGGCGTAACGTTTCTCTTCTTCCTGGAAAACAAGAAGAAGAAGATGGCTATCAGCCTCGCATCAAGATTCGCGGTGGTGCCATCGTGCCGCTCGGACGTGTGATTCAAAATGCCAACGAAGAATCGCTGAAACCGTTGACGTTGCTTGTCTGCTTAAATGAAAAAGGAGAGGCGAGTGGAACCCTCTACGAAGATGCAGGCGAGGGCTTCGGTTATAAAACAGGAGGCTATGCTCTCACGCACTATCACGCTATTCGCAAAGGAAAGACCGTGACTGTAACCATGGAAAAGCGGGAAGGAAGTCGCTTTATTTCTGATCGTCCCGTCCATGTGCAGCTGGTCGTCAATGGTCCTGATGTAGAAGCGACTGGGCTTGAATCGCAAGGAATTGTTTTGAAATTAAACAAACGTTGGTTTTAAATGCTTAAAAAAATAAGGAACCACATCAAATGCAAATTCACAGTTCTATTTCTCAATTGAATGGAGCCGCTTCAGCAGAAGGAACGCCAGCAGCATCAGGATGGAAGCCCGGCAAGATAGCAGGTCAGGTAGCAGGTAAGATAGGATCGATCTTTGGATTCAAGGCAAGTATTGCTTCTTCTCAACAACATAGTGATCATGTTGAACAAAGTAATGCTACACAACAAGAGATTGAAAGTAGAATTATAGGGATTGATAAACACTTGCAAAGCTTATCATCAAAGGGGTCAATACAAGAATCTGATCCTCTAAAGAGGCAGCTTCAGCAGGAGAGTTTGCACAACACAAAGATTACTCTTGGACAAGAAAAAGGTCGGTTGCTAGAACAACTAGCCAATAAAAATTACAGACTTCCTACAAATTCAAGCAAAACCTCTGCTCCTCCTGGTTCTTCCTCGCCAGTCACTGTAGCGAGAACCCCATCACCTACAACAGGCTCGCGAGATCCAAAGCAAGTAGCGCTTCAACAATATCAAAGCGATAAAAAACAAATCGCAGCGAATCAAAGACTCATGGATCAGCCAGGTGGTATTTTTAGTGCTGCCCAAAAAAGCGCGATAGCGCAAGACACCTGGAATCGTCAGCAAAAAACAGAGGAATACGAACAGAAACATCCGGAAGTTTTGCAAAATAATTCATAAAAATTTTCTTGCCACTTTTTCAATTCACTGTTACTTTTTTCCGCCTCATGCCAAAAGCAATCGCACGTAGTAAAACAAAGAAGTCTGTTGCAAAACGATTCAAAATCACTGCAACGGGTAAAGTCATTCGCTCCAAAGCAGGCCGCCGCCACTTGCTGGAATGTAAAAATTCCAAATTAAAACGCAATATGGGCAAGCGCGCTGTGGTGGAAGCTTGTGATGTTAAACACATCAAAGCTAATCTTCCTTGGGGATAAGATTTTCATTGATTCACGGGACTGGATGTTCGTTTTGAATGTTCTAACCGGGCGGGTGAGTTCCTGAATCATTAACTAACAAACAGCCTGCCCGAGGAGACTCTTTGCGAAAGCAAAGAGATTTACATATGCCTAGAGCCACTAACTCTCCCGCGAGTCGCGCACGTCGCAAGCGGGTCATTGATGAAGCCGCTGGTTATCGCGGTCGCCGTTCCAAACTTTTCCGCTATGCAAAAGATGCGCGGATGAAAGCCAAGTATTGGGCTTATCGTGATCGTAAGACACGGAAGCGCAATGTTCGCTCACTCTGGATTGCTCGTCTTAATGCAGCAGTTCGTGCAGAATCAATCACCTACAGCCGTTTTATGGAAGGCATGAAAGCAGCAGCGATCACTCTTGATCGTAAAGTGCTTTCTGATCTTGCCATCAACGATGCGAAGGCTTTTTCTGTCATCGTAGCTCAAGCAAAAGCAGCGCTAGCTAAGAAAAGCAAGTAAAGAGTGAAGGGTGAAGGGTAAAGAGTGGCTGGCGCAAATAATGAAATTCCATTTTTCAAAAGACAATATTCTAGAAAAACACGAATTCCTAATTGCTCATTTGATGTTCGATCTTAAAATTCAGAACTCTTTACTCTTTACTCTTCACGCTTTACCGCGTTGTGAAACAACGCTATGAATATCGAGATTGATCAGCTTCAACAAAAAGCTCTAGCGGCCTTGGAAGCCTCTTCTGATGAGGCTTCGCTGAAGGAAGCGCGAGTTCATTATCTCGGTAAAGCAGGTGCCATTTCTCAATTAAGCGAAGGGATGCGCTGTCTTTCCAAAGAGGAGCGTCCTGTCGTCGGAAAGTTGTTGAATGAGCTGCGAACCTCTTTTACAGGGGCTCTCGAGGCCAAAGAAGCACAACTTGGAGCGGTAGCAGATGCGGCTCTTTTTGCGGAGCTTGATTCAACGCTTCCGGGGACGCCTTTGATTCAAGGCGGATTGCATCCGCTCACACTCTTGACGGATCGCGCGATTCAGATTTTTCGTCGGCTTGGGTTTGCTCTTGCGACAGGTCCTGATATTGACACCGAGTGGCGTTGCTTTGATGCCCTCAATACGCCGTCGCATCATCCAGCGCGCAATGATCAAGATACTTTTTATTTTCCTGATGGTCGTTTGCTGAGAACGCAGACTTCTACCGTTCAAATTCGGGCGATGGAGCAAGCGCCACCGCCTTTGCGCATCATTGCTCCTGGATCGGCTTATCGACGTGATGAAATTGATGCGACGCATCTTTCTCAATTCACGCAAATGGAAGTTCTCTGCGTGGCTCCTGGAATTACGTTGGCTGATCTCAAAGGAACAGCGGAGTTTTTCTATCGTGAACTTTTTGGTCCTGAAATCGAGTGTCGCTTCCGACCTCATTTTTTCCCCTTCACCGAGCCGAGCTTCGAAATTGATGTCCGCTCGTCGCTGCTTTCTAACAAATGGTTGGAGCTTGCTGGTTGTGGCATGGTCGATCCAGCGGTCTTTAAGGCAATCAATCAAAAACGTGGCGATAATGCCTATGATCCCGACAAAGTGAGCGGCTTCGCCTTTGGCTTCGGTCTGGAGCGCCTCGTCATGATCCTGACAGGAACTCCTGATATTCGCATGCTGACCGAAAATGATCTTCGGTTTTTAGAACGGTTTGTCTGATTATGAAAATTTCTCTCTCTTGGCTAGGCGACTATCTTAAGACCACTCAGACTGCAGAGCAGCTTGCTGAGACGCTGACGCGTTCGGGGATTGAGGTAAAGTCGATCGTCTCGCACGGAGCTGCTATCCCAAAAGTTGTCGCTGCTCAAATTTTGGAATCAAGTCAGCATCCCGATGCCGATCGTCTCCGTGTTTGTAAAGTTGATGATGGAAGTGGAGCGCCGCGTCAAATTGTTTGTGGCGCTAAAAATTACAAAGTTGGGGACAAGATTCTACTAGCCTTGCCTGGAGCCGCTCTTCCGGGTGGTGTCAAAATTAAAGTTGGCAAGTTGCGTGGCGTTGAGAGCGAAGGAATGATGTGTAGTTCAAAAGAACTCGGATTGGGCGAAGGAGTTGATGGCCTTCATATTCTCCCGCCAGAAACAATGATAGGCACGGAGCTCGGCGCGCTCTTTCCAGCTGATGATATTTTAGAATTGGAAATCACACCCAATCGTCCTGATTGGCTCGGTTATCTTGGTGTGGCTCGGGAAGCCTCTGTTTTTGGGGCTGGAGAGTTCAGCGAACATTCTGTTGAACTTCCTGCAACAATCGAAGACAAAAATGTGACGACAATCACAGCGCACAACGCCTGTCCTTTTTATAGTATTCGACGCATTGATGGCATCACGATGAATCCAAGTCCCTCTTGGCTCGTGCAGCGGCTTGCCGTCATGGACGCAAGGTCGATCAATCTTGTTGTTGATCTTGCCAATTATGTGATGTTTGAGACAGCGCAACCGTTGCATGCCTTTGATGCCGATAAGATCCAAGGAGCTTTAAACGTTCGGTTTGCTCGAGAGGAGGAAAAATTGGAAGCTCTTGATGGAAAAATATATCAACTGCGGCCTTCCGATCTTGTGATTGCTGATGATCAAGGAGTACAAGCATTAGCTGGCATCATTGGAGGAATGAAGAGTGGCGTGACTGAAAAGACGACTTCGATATTGCTAGAAAGTGCTGTTTTTGATCTCGCCACAGTGGCTGCTTCGCTTCGCTTTCATGGAATTAACACGGAAGGGGGCTATCGTTTTGAACGTGGCAATCGAGCTGGCACGCTGGAAGCTTCTGCGCGCGTGGCGGCGCTGCTTGCAGAGCTCGCTGGAGGCATCGTTTCGGAAAATCTTTTTATAGCAGGTCATTTTCCAGAGCCGCTCCAGATCGAACTCAGGGGTGATCAGGTACGTCAACTTCTTGGCGCTGAGATTACTGATCAGCAGATCGATGGGTATTTAAAAAAACTAGGACTGATCAAAAAAGAAAGTGCTTGGTTCATTCCATCATGGCGCCCCGATTTACTTCGTTCCGTTGATTTGATCGAAGAAGTCTCGCGGGTGCATGGCATTGAGGCAATCAAGTCTCGTTACATGGCCTTTCCAGCTCCTTCGAGCAAGGAAGATCAGGCCTACGATCAGATGATGATGTTGCGACGGAGATTAGCAGCAGGTGGATTTTTTGAAGCTCGCACGGGTACCTTGGTTGCCAAAGAAGTTGCTAATGAAAAAAATATTGCTCTTCGCAATCCGATGGGAGAACAGCAAGCGGTCTTGAGAACGAGTTTGCTTCCAGGCTTAAAAAAAGTGCTGCAGCATAATTTGCATCAGGGAATTTCTTCAGCGCGACTTTTCGAACTTGGAAAAATTTATCAACAATCTGAGGCGCCTGATTGTGAAGAAAAATTTTCTTTAGCTCTGATGACAACAGGAGCAGCTGTTCCAATGTCATGGAGATCGGACTCACAACGATCGCTCGATCTCTATGATCTCAAAGGAATGATTGATCAACTCGTGCCAGGAAAAATAAATTATCAATCTTGGGAGGAGCCTCTCCCTCCAGGCATGAGTCTGATGTTGTCTGTTTTTTGCGACACGCACCGCCTTGGCTATGTCGGACTTCTTCATCCATCGGCAGCTCGGGAGCTGATGCTCACAGGCCAAGAACATCCTGTCGCCGTGGCTGAGCTGGATGTGGCAATGCTTTGTAATGTGATTGAGCAAGAGGAGTGGAACAAAGGAGGAGTGCTCACTCGTTTTCCGGCGATGGTTCGCGATATCGCTCTCATCGTCGACAAGTCAGTCGCTTATGCCTCCTTGGAAAAGGTGCTGCTTTCCTCTCAGGAAGAGCTTTTGCGGTCGGTGACGCCTTTTGATATTTTTACCGATCCTTCTGGTGAAAAAATTGCGGTTGATAAAAAATCAGTCGCACTCTCTTTGAAATTTCAACACGACGAGCGGACCTTGACTGCCCAGGAAGTTGGTGAGACTTGCGAGCGATTGATAGCGTTATTAGAAAAATCTCTGCATGTTGAAATAAGGAAGTGATTTGTAGGCGTTCAGATGAACGATTCCGTTCTGCTAATCCTTGATCAACTGAGCTTCAGCAAAAGGGATTGCTTACACTGGTTCAGTAGATAGAGCGTCATCAGGGCTTGGAATGGTTTTTCAAGTTAACTTATTTCAACGTTTCTTTCAATTTCTGTTATTAAAGCGAGTGTTGTTGTTGCGAAAGCTAAATTTCCCTGAATCAAGATTTTTTCGTCTTCTAAGGAGTGACCAAGCCGCAATTCGTGAAAGGTTCTTTGAATCAAAGCTAGGAATGAAGGGGCGTATATGATTTCATCAGCATCATCATTCTGTTTCTTAGCTTTATCAGCTAATCCTTTGAGTGCAGTCTTAAGTTGTTGTTTCAGTTGAGAAACTTGATGAGAAATTTCATCTACATTTTTAGCAACACGATCATTTTTGCTCAAATGTGGGGTCAGTTTTAATGCTTTTCCATTGGAGGTTAGAGTAGTGCAGAGGTCTCTAACAACAGTTTTAGCTAGCGTTACTTCTTCTTGAAGAAGTGTTGTTGCTGGTTCTAAGAATTGTTTAAAATTGTAAGCATTGAGATTAATAGGAGCTGAGCTTCCGAGTTCGTAGTAATTATGTTTTTCTTTTAATTCTTTCAAAGCTGCGGCAAGAGCTCTTGTTTCCAGAATAAGCTTGTGAGCGTTTGTTAGCGTTTTAGGAATATCCGTTGTCGTTCTTGTTAAGAGTGTTGAGAGGTCCAGAGAAAGAGATCTTGCTTGTGGGAAAGGAGAAGGGTGGTCAGCTATATCTTGAGCTAAGCCTGAGATGTTAGTTTTCAAGATGCTGATATCTTGCGGTAATGAAGAAACTTCGTCATCAAGACATTCTAGTTTATCAGCAATGGCTTTAACAGTCACTGCTGCATCCCTAATATAGCGAGCATTAGCTATTAAAGTATTGGTTCTCTCTAAAACTTGCTTGGTCAGTCGGTGACTTAGTCCAACAGAGGGAGCGGTAGGAAGAGAGATATCTAGTTTGATGGATTTTAGTGTTGGGTTTAATTCTCTAACAGCACTTTGGACAACGGTGTGGAGTTGGCGTTGATAGAAAGGCATTGCTGGTGAAGGCCCTCCTTCGCTTTCAGCAAGAGAAAGATCAAGGTTGATAGCTCGAAGAGTTGGATTCAGAGCGCTTGCTAAGGTTTTGTTGGTTACTTCTTGGACATATCCTCCCCATTGTGAGGTAGCAGCTTGTTCCTGCTCGGGCTTAGGAAAAGCGTACTGAGCAATATGAGGGCCAAAATTCTTTTCCAGAGATTGCATTAATGTTTCAACCTCTTGGGCGTTGCTCTTGGCCGTGAGAAAGGAAAGTGTATGGCCAAAAAAAGTTTTAGGAGCTGTTGTAACTCCATTCTGTGAAGTCGAGACGAGAGTCCCTTCGTTTTCAGTGGCAGCAACATATTGACGATATGCTTCTAGAGAAGGAGGTTTTTTTTCCTCTGCTAAGAGAGGTGTCTGATTGAAGGCTTCCCTCTGCCTTATTTGGCGTAATGCAAAATTATCCATAAAGATTCTTTTTAAGGCTCCGGATAGGCGTTGATGAAACGACTGTACCAGATTCCAGGTGGAGTGATGTGGAGATTATGTGTTTTCCTAGCATAAGAAAAAAGTCCAAATTGTCCATGCCATCCCTCTGTCCACTCGTAGTTATCAACGAGAGTCCAAGGAAAATAGCCGCGAATATCAACTCCATCATTCATCGCGCGGCGCATTTGTGCAATATGATTGCGGAAGTAAGAAATGGATTTTTGTCCGCTTTGAGTTGCTACCCCATTTTCTGAAACAACAATTGGTTTGTGATAACGCTCATTGACAGCACAAAGTGTGCGGTAGAGGCCCTCAGGGACAATCTCCCAACCCATTTGCGTGTATTGAGAGCTGCGTTCTCCCATCCTACGAATTAAGAGTTCACGAATGCTAGAGCTTTTTGAGTAGTAATAATTCACGCCAATAATATCACAAGTATCAACTACTTGATCTAATTGGTCGTAGTTTTGACGTTGATAAAGATTGTAAATGACAGCGGTTGGATCATGTGTCCAAGAGCGACGGCATTCGGGAAGAGCATAGATGCCCATGATCACAGCATCTGGCCGTTCTTTTCTCACGATAGCTGCTGCGTCTCGAAACATCGTTACGGAGACCTTCATCGCCTTTTTGTAACCACCAGGATGGAATAATAATCCTGGCGGCCAATGTCCAGCGAGCCATCCCAATTGCAGAGCGCCGTTGGGTTCATTTTGAGGAACATAAATTCTGGCATAGGGTGCCATCACTTTCATGACACGCTGCACATGGGCGCGCCATGCCTCTTCGACATCAGGATGACAAAAATTAGATTTTGTTTTGTGATGTGAGTCGTAGAGCCAATCAGGAAAAGTAAAATGCCAAAGCGTAACGACCGGCTCTATGCCTTCTGCTTTGAGGCGCTGCGCCATTTTAGCATATTGTTGCAGCGCTGCATGGTTGATAACGCCAGGATGAGGCTCCACACGAGCCCACTCGATTCCAAAGCGAAAATGATTTACACCAAGTTGCTTTGCGGCTGCTATGTCACGATCAAATTCGCTCCAAGAAAAAACAGCCTTATCGCCCCGTGGCGGTGTGCGGCCCTCTTCTGCAAAACGATCCCAGTCGGTTTTGAAATACCAGGGAGAGTCGGGAGCATAGCCGCGATCTTCATTTTGATAAGAGGCTGTGGAAATGCCCCACCAAAAAGGTTCTTTAGGTAGTGGCTTTAAAGCAATCGTCTTTTTGGAAGCGCAATAAGGGCCAGGATGGGTGATGCAACCATTGATCAAAAAGAGCAATAGAAATAGTGATAGTGTTCCAAGGATTTTTTTATACTGAGAAAACATTGCTTGAAGGCTATAGATTAGAGGACGCGGGGTACAGCTGATTTAACTCGTTAATCACTCCTTATCAGGAGCATTTCACGTGTTTTGATACACAGGGGTCTATTAAAAAAGTTAGTACTTAAAAATAGCCTACGGCAAAACCATGTAGCGTGCCACGAGATTGAACTCACGGCGCTGTGCTGATAGAGGCAGGGAATGGGTATG
>JAPLTJ010000052.1 GCA_026398175.1 Verrucomicrobiia bacterium
GATTTAAAACATTTGCTTCTTGAAGATCTTTTGTAAAATTCATCAAACTTTTTTACAACAACGATCGAAATACGTCTATCTTTTTTTAAAAGATTATTTATCCATCAGCTTATTATGACTTTGACCGAGGTCTTCCTGGGAGTGATCACCACTGGCGTCTTCAGCGGCGTGTTTTCATAAAAAAGTTGAGCCATGCTTGCCGGCATGCGAATGCAACCATGAGAGGCTGGATAGCCAGGAAGATAGCCGGCATGAAATCCGACCTTGTTGTTAATCGGCATAAAATGAGCCATCGGAGCGCCCTCATAGTGCGTTCCACTCGGTGCTGAGTCCGTTCGTGAACAGATTCCCTCGCGCACGATCCTCCCACTAGAATCGACAAAGTTTCCATAAATCGTCGAAGCATGCTTCGGTTCTTTAGCTAAAATTGCGAAAGAACCAACAGGAGTCCATCCAGGGCGTTTTCCAGAGAAAATAGGTGATTTGATCCCCAGCTCATTCCCGACGTACAAAAAAGCTTTTTGTTGCGCAAGAGAGACACAAATGGAAATCGGTTCATGATTGGGATTCGCTAAAATTTTTGGGAAAATTTTTCCCTGATCTTGTGTTTGAATCAAATCGGAAGAGCGAAAAAGCGACAGGATTTTTGGACCGCTCTTCTCTGCAGCTTCGAGCTGTTGGGCTGAAGCAAAAAAATAAAAAGCGAAGCAACAAGCAAGAGCGTTAGAAAGAATGCTTGAAAAAAATTCATGAGCTACTCAACCTACCAAAGAGAAAGAGAAAGAGAGAGAGAGAGAGAGAGCCAGGTAAAGGAGAGGCTCTGAAATTGATAACAACGAACTCAAGAAGAAGCTCCTTGGCTGCTGACGGGCAAGGAGTCGAGATACAATTCATAAGCAAGCGCTGCTGCGCAGAGAGCAACCAAACTTCCTCCAACCACTTGATCAATCGTCTCATTAAAAAAGAACTGAGATGAACTAGCCTCTGACAAGAGTTGTTTTCTCCATTCAAGATATTCGTTCTTTTTTTGTTCGGGCCATATTTCAGTTTTGCTTTTTTCTTGATCTAAAAATTCAAGTTTAATGTTTACTCTCTGCTTAAGCCTTCCCAGCGCCTGCCCCCATTGTGGAACCTTGCTACGTTCGTCGTTTCCAATAGAGATGCGCTGACTGAGTAATAAAATTCTTTCTTGAATAAATGGTCTAAGAGCTTCGAATCAAAGAAGAGTTTTTTTTGCCGCTTCAATCTGCTCGAATTTTTCTGAGGATAAGAGATCCCTATCTTTTCTTATTTGTTCAGACTCGTTTCTTAAGAGACTCCAGAAAAACTCTTCTTTAGGACCAGATCGCCTCCCCTCAGGAAGTAAGCTTTTTAGTTTTTTTGTCAATCCGTCGATACCGTCGCTAGTATGCAGATAGATGAGAGCAGGCTCATTTTTATACAGCTCCATCAACTGAGTCACCCTAAGATGTAAAGCACGTTTAGTTTCAAAGAGCTGATCTTTAGAGAATGGATCTTTATCGGAAAAAGCACTCGAGCGAGACCTCCTTGAACGACTTGTCGCTCCAAAAAGATATCCCATTAGGCTCCAGCTTTTCTCCTTGCGTGGCGATTATGATTTCAATACCTGCTTGCAAAAAAAACTAAATTTCCGTGGGTAATGTTGAAGATCACCACTGCGATACCCCTGCACTAATGAAACTAATTCAGAAGCGTCCTCTTTATTTTGTAATTTTTCTTGGATCGCTGTCACTGCGTCAAATAATAATAACTCCGCGTTTTTTTCATCTCCCGTCATAGCATTGATCTCTTCTGGGCTTTTTAGTAAGAGAGAGTATGCAATCGATTCTTGGTAAACTTCAACAACTCTTGGCTCGTCATCGTCATTGTCATCTGACTCTTGAGAACACCCAACCCGTTGCGAAAGACGATCCAACATGATGGCTATACCGTGACAATAGAGTGCTTCACTCGCTTGATCTTGCGCTAGAAATTGTAGAGCCTCTTCTTCTTTTTGTTTAAAAGCTTCATAATATTCTTGGTCTGCTTCTAACTGTGACATCTCCTTCGTTGGCCAAGAAGTCCCTAGATCATACTCCCCTCTCTCACTGTTAAAGCCAGAGAATCTTTGTTCCTTCAGGGCCTGAATACTAGGAGTAGGGACTCGCTCATCACTCCCTGTTTTTTCAGAAAAACATTCGCTTGATAGTCGGCTCGCAACCTCAAAAAGTTTTCTGTTAAACACCCGCCTTTGTAATTTAGCTTGCTCCATCGCTGCCATTTGTTTTTCTAGGCAATTCATTTTTGAATCCTCATCATCAGAGCCATCGTCAACTATTGTTACCTGCTTCTCTTTTCCATCTTTTCTTGACGTGCCTTGCTTCGACATTTGTTCTGCTTTTGCTGAGTATTGTCGTCTGCGCAGCAGAAACGCTCTATCCTTTTCAGAATCGCTTGAAAGATCTGAACTTCGATTGCCTGGTGAAGAAAAGTCACTCACTTCCGCTAACGAGTAATACGATTTTTCCGGTGAAGTTTTTAGTTGTTGTGAAAATTCTCCAACGTCAGCAGCCAGATAAGCTGCAAAGTCTTCGCGAGAGCGATACTGTTTACTTTGCTCAGCTGAATCATTCTCTCCAATAGCAGGAGAGCCACTCCCTCTGAGCTCCTCATCACTCTTTGCAGAGCCACCATCATCAGGATCTGTAGCCGCTCTGGCTCTTGTTCCCTGATCTAGTTGCTGTTGTTGATTTCTATCTTCCCTCCCTCTCCCATTTGGATCGTCGATCATTGGCGGCATACCAAATGAAAAAGTCGATAAAACTAAAAAGAATGTAGCAATCAAGGATGCTACCGAACAAAGGGGGAGAATTTTCATTTCAAAAAACTTAAGAGAATTATTTCTCAAACATCCTATCGCTTCAATATTTTTGTGAGATTAGTTTTTTTGAAGAGTGTTTAGGTTTAACAAGCAAAGCGCCTCAAGAAGATGCTGCTTGGTGACTAGTCCGTAAAAAATGAAGATGCCATTGATAAGCAAGAGCCACTACTAAAACTGTCATCGAAGCAAGAATAGCCGCTAAGTGATGAGGTGCATCAACGACGGAAGACCTCGGTTCACTCGTATTCAAAAGCAAATTTTCAACAAGAACATCAGAATTTTGGGGGCGCTCTAAATTATTTGATGGCTTTGAATCATCTCGATTTGTGCTAACTCGGACATTCTTAGCTCTAGATGTTGCAAAATCAGGCTCAAGGTTACTCTTTATAAAATCCCTAACAGCCTGAATTTTCTTTGCACGTGCATCTTGAATCGCAGCAGCAAGATTTGTTTTCTGGGCCACCCATTCAACTCCGAGGAGGTCTAAATCATTTGATACACTCACAAAAGCTGCATCCAATTTTCCGACATCACCTCCTTTTGAGCCACAATATTCTTCTATCGCCAAACACCACGCAGCAGCAGCCTGATCGGTACGTTGAACTAATTCATCTTTGTTTTTTTGCAACTCGGCAAGCTGTTCCAATTCCAAATATTTTTGTTCCTCACTGTCAGAAAGGTCACTCATCTCCTGCGAACTTCTTGCCAAGAGAGAAAGCGAAATCAATTTTTGATCAATTTCAAGAGAACATAGGCGCACGGCAGTCACCGTTGGAGAATCATTCCAAAGAAGCTCAGGCCGAGGAAGAGCCTCTCCTCTTTCTACCTGACTAGAGCTCTCAGTAATGCCAGCATTATGATCTTCGGTAGGCATTCTTTCTCTCTGCTCCAGCTGAAGTTCTTTTGGTTTTTTTCCTTGCTGCTCCTCACCCGAATTTTCCCCTGAGGGTTTCATCATGGGAACAGCAAACGAAAAAGTTGAAAAAAACAAAAAACAGGCACCAAAAAAATAAACTGCAAAATGAGAGAAGGAAATTTTCATTTCCAACAAAAATTAAGAAGCAGCTTGGCCACTCGTTGTGCTTAGCGAGTGGTGGAGATACCACTCGTAAGCAAGGGCTGCTGCAACAATGGCTGCAGAAGTTTTGGTGAATGATCTGAATGATCGCCAAAAGTTTGGATGATTGTTAACACGAGGCTCAGAACGAGCCGCAGAAAGAGCCGCAGCACCAGGAACCTCCGGCAAGGACCTTGCCGCGTCATCAGCGACAACCGTTTGTCCATGATTACAAGCGGATACAAATTCTCTTGGAAGGCGCATTGATTCAACAGGCTGCTGCAGAGTAACCGCATCTTCTTTCTCAACTAGCACTGCTCCTTGGATACACTTAACAAAATCGATTCCTAAATCTTTCTTTACTGCCTGGAATAATTCTTTATTTTCCTCAATGCTCTTTTTGAAATTCCAGACCACGATATTCCCAGAAATCTGATTAGCATCTCCCTGACCTTGAGGAGCAAACCAAATATTCCTTTTTTCTTCTGTATTTAAAGAGCGCGCAATCAAGGTTTCATAATGGTCGAGAATCACGCGCCGTATACAAAACAACAATGAGGCATTATCAAAGCTAAGTTGCGAGTAACTATCTAAATAATTCATATGATCTAGAGAATCGAGCAGGTCATCTCTTTGATTATTTTCTGAATATTCCAGCGCTCGTGTTGCTTGACCTTTGATTGCCTCATAAAATTCTTGATCAAATTCCAGTGGTGTCATTTTTTTTCTTGGCAAAAGATTTGTCCCGTCTCCTGCTGAATTTTCCTGGAACGTTCGAATGCTAGCTAACCCGATGCGACAAGGCTCCTCAGTCGACAAGCCTGACAAAAGCATTTCTGGACTATTATACTTGGCAAGCAATCTATTCGCAGTGTTAAGAGCTTGTGTTAAAATTCCAGCCTTAACGTCTGATCCCCCCTCTTCAACCGAATCTTCTTCTAGCTGCCTGTTCCATTCGTTGGCGTCCTGCTGAAGCAAATTGATAAATGCTTCTCGCGTGAGGTAGCCACGCTCATCTTTCTGTTGCTCCTCTTGCTTTGACTCAACATCAGCTACTGCTGCTGCAGTAGCAGACGGTTCAACACCTGTTGAAGGTCGCAATGAAGGCATTTCTGCTATAGTCCTGTTTGAAACAGGTTGTTGTTTTCCTTTAGCTAAAGTTTCTCTTAAAACAACCTGAAATTGTTGACACTCTGAGGAGAGTTTTTGAGACTCAGAAGAAAAAAGTTTTTTCTCAACTGCAGCTGAAGCAGCTTTGGCTTGCGGAAGATTACTCATTGTAATCCCAGGAGGTGTAGGCACTCCCGTGCTTGTTTGCCTAACCTTTTGTGCTTTTGAGACCGCTTGCCCTGCTGTTGCTGATGTTGTTGATCCTGCTAACCCCTCATTAAGTAATCTAAGAGTATCAGCGGATACACTGCTTTTTGTTTTTGACGTCCTTGTTCTTCCTTCCTGTTTAGAAGATGGATCAACGGCTGAAGACTGAGTTCCTCTTTTTTTTGTACTAGAACTGCCAGCACCAGCAGTAGCATCTCTTTTGCCTGATTGCGTTCGTACTTTTTGTTCTTTCCCCTCTACCTGTTTTTTTGGTCCTGCAAACGACGAAGCAGACAAAGCTAAAATTAAAAAAGCGGTTACAAAAAGAGATTTTGTAAAACTAAGGGGTGAAAAATTCATATCAAGTTGGGGTGTAATGTTACAGCGAGGGTTTTATTATTTTATGGCTTTTAAAAATTAAAGCTTTGGTGGAATCCGCCTCCGGAGCGAGTTCAACATCCGCGCCGCATAGCGAGCTGATCCCAGCAGAGCAGCATCATCATTAAGGACGACACTCAGTGGCATTGTCTCTAAAAGCGGTCTCATTCTTCCCTTGTTGAGGAACGATTCTAAAAAGAGAGGTCGTTGCAGATGTTCTAAAATCTGTCGTGGAATTCCTCCACCCAAGAAGACTCCACCCGTTGCCATCGTTTTGAGCGCGAGGTTGCCAGCTTCTGCACCCAAGATGCGCGTGAAAATATCCATCGTGTCGCGACAGAGGCGGCACGATCCATCGCGGGAATGTTGATCGATAACGGCATTAACATCTCCTGTCAGCATCTTGGTCGCGATGGATGGTTTTTCTTTGCCACGTCCCGTATCACGCAAGAAACGATAAATATTGATGATTCCCATGCCAGCAATGATGCGCTCGCAACTGACGCGTCCAAATTCTTTGTGCAAAAATTCAAGCAACGAGGCCTGAATGTCATCAGTCGGAGCAAAGTCAGCATGCCCACCCTCACTCGCCCATGGTAAATGTTGTTGCCTCTCTGCATCCCAAAAAAGACCAGCTTCTCCCAAGCCTGTTCCTGGGGCAATCACGCACTGATTACCTGCGCGAGAACCAGCACCAGCTTGCAACAAAAGAAAATCGCTATGCCGCAATTCACCAACACCAAATGCTGTTGCCTCAAGATCGTTGAGAATGGCAACGCGCGGAATCCCGATGAGACCAGGCAGCGCACTTTCATCAATCAACCAATTGAGATTGGTAGCATGAACAACACCACCAATGTTAGGACCTGGAACTCCAAAACAAGCAGTCACAATGGTTCCTGGAATTTCTTCTTTTTCTAAAAAAGCTTTGACCGCTTGGTGAAAGGAATTAAAACTCGTGCTAGGAAGCCGATCAGAACGAAGGCGCTTTAAAGTACCACGGCGACCATCCATCACACGAAACAAGGCTACTCTAAAATTGGTTGCGCCGAGATCTCCTGCAAGAATTAGTTTATGACTTTTGGACATAGGAAATAAATAAACCGGTTAAATGACCCAGAGAAGCTAGAAGAAAAAAATACGGTAAGCAAGAGTGAAGAAAAATTAGATAAGCCTCACAATCCTCGCCGACAAAATATTTTCATCTGCCAGCAGCCTCTGAATAAGGCCCTCTTCAGGAATAGAATCAAGATTCATCAGCACTAAAGCAACCCCACCAACTTCATTTCGGCTGAGGGACATGTTTGCAATATTAATTTTACTCTCACCAAAAAGAGAACCGATGTGCCCAACGATACCGGGGCAATCTTTGTTTTCTAACAACAAGACGATTCCCTCTGGGCGGCCTTCAATGAAGCGACCGTTAATCGTGACGATGCGGGGTTGCGTGCCAAAAAAAGTGCCGCCAACACTAGACTTCTTCCCATCCTCATGAATGCTCACTTCCAAAAGATCGGTAAACTCTCCCGCTTCACTCTGCCGCGTCTCGACAAGCTTTACTCCTAAGTGTTGAAGGAAAGAGAACGCGTTGACATTGTTGATTTCTGCTCCATGAAGATGCCGGAGATAACCTGTAATGAAAGCGCGAGAAATAGCAGTCGTCTCTTGCCCAGCAATCCTACCACTGTAACGCAGATTTAATTTCTCTGCTCGCCGTGGTGCTATTTGCGCAAGGAAACGTCCGAGACGTCCTGCCAACTCGATCCAAGGCCCTACCGTGGCCAAGGTCTTCGCATCGAGGTTCGGCATGTTGACGGAATTACGAATTTCTCCATGCAGCAACGCCGCACGGACGGATTGAGCAATCTCAATACCAACAAGCTCCTGAGCCTCTGCGGTAGAGGCTCCGAGATGAGGTGTTAAAATGAGATGTTCTGCTGAGCGAAGAGGATTTTCTTTTGGCGACGGCTCAATTTCAAAAACATCCAATGCTGCACCAGCAATACGACCACTCGACAAACCCTCTACCAGAGCGGCTTCGTCGATGAGACCGCCGCGAGCACAGTTCACGATGCGAACTCCTTTTTTTAATAAAGCCATTTCTTTTTGCCCAATCATATGTCGCGTCTCTTCGGTGAGAGGCATGTGAACCGTGATAAAATCAGCCTGCGGCAAGAGCTCTTCTAATTTTTCGACCAACTCCACCTGCAAAGCATTGGCCTTGGTCGCAGAGAGGTAAGGATCATAAACCATCACCTTCATTCCAAAGGCAAGTGCACGCCGGGCGACTTCCGTACCGATGCGCCCCATTCCAAGAATAGCAATCGTTTTGTGATAGAGCTCCACTCCTTCATGTTTTTTGCGATCCCACTCCCCTGCTTTCATGCTGGCATGGGCTTGCGGAATGTTGCGTGCCACGGACAACAACAAACTAAATGCATGTTCCGCCGTCGAAATGGTATTTCCATCGGGGGCATTCATCACCACGATCCCTTGCTGAGTTGCTGCTTCCACATCCACGTTGTCAATGCCGACGCCGGCACGTCCGATGACTTTTAACAAAGGAGCTGCTTTTAAAAGCGTCTCCGTCACTTTGGTTTGGCTGCGGACAATGAGTCCGACGCAGTCATTAATAATCGGTTTCAGCTCTTCCTCCTTCAATCCCGTCTTCACGAGCACTTCAAAAAGACCATCGGCTTCCAGCGCCTCAACGCCCTTAGAAGAAATCGGATCAGCAACTAAAATTTTTGGGAGAGAATTCATAAAAGATAAAAAGACAAGTGAAGAGTAAAGAGTGAAGTGTTCTGAGTCACTATTTTCTGTGAGTGTTTTTTAAAAAACAGACTCTCAAAATACGAATCTGGAAATGTCAATGTTGCGCCACCTTACAAACACTCTTCACCCTTTACCCTTCACTCTTTACTGATACTCTAGTTGAGCATCTCCTGCAACCGTGCAGCGACTGTTGCAATCACACGTGCAGCCTCGCTCTGTGATGCTTGCGCAGAGGCTAGCAGTGGTTTTCCAGCATCACCTGAAATTCCAATCTCTGGCTCCATCGGAACTTCTCCTAACAATGGAACGCCTAGACGCTCGGCCTCGCGAGCTCCTCCACCTGTTCCAAAAATGGCATGTCGTTTTCCATCTTCCGGAGAAAGGAAGTAACTCATGTTTTCGACGATGCCTAAAATCGGAACATTCGTTTTACGAAACATCGCGGCTGCTTTGCGCACATCGAGGAGCGCGACTTCTTGAGGAGTCGTGACAAGAATAGTTCCACTGAGCGGGATGGTCTGCACGATCGTGAGCTGAATATCACCTGTCCCCGGAGGCAAATCCAAAATCAAATAATCGAGTTCACCCCACGCAACTTGCCTCAAAAACTGCTGCGTGTAGCGCGTCACCATCGGACCACGCAAAACAGCCGGCGCATCGCCTTCCAACAAAAGTCCCATCGACATCAGCTTCAGCCCATGCCGTTCGACTGGAATAATCTGATCTTGCTCATTTGCACTTGGACGCTCCTTCGCACCACACATCAAAGCAACACTTGGACCATAGAGATCACAATCGCAGAGCCCAACAGCCGCTCCCGCTTGTTGCAAGGCAATCGCGAGGTTCACCGCAATCGTTGATTTGCCGACACCTCCTTTTCCACTCGCCACAGCAATCACATGCCGCACCCCTGCCAAGGGAACTGGCCCGGCGGCAGGAGCTGCCACAGGAGCTTGAACATCGATGAGAACAGTAACATTGCCAACACCAGGAATAGCATGAAGTGCTTCTCCAATTTCTGTGCGGAGCTGTGCTGGGATTTTACTATCAGCTGTAGAAAGCACGAGCTGTACTTTCACATCAGCGCCATCAACGGCCACTTCTTTGACTAAACCAAAAGAAAGGATATCACGTCGAAATCCTGGATAAGAAACACTGCTGAGCGCAGCACGCAGTTGTTCTTCGGTAAAGGGAGTAGAACTTGTAGACATCAAGTTTTGCACTAGCGGCCAAAAACCTCTTCAAGAGTTTTTGCATCAACAAAATTTTCACCCCATTGAGCGAGCGTTTCACTATCTGCTTCGTGAATAAAGTAGACGTGCTTTTCAATGGTCTCGGATCCAAAGCGGCGTTGGAGTTGTCTTAGAAGCAATGCAGCCTCCCCTTCTTGGCGACCTTCTTGGCGACCTTTCTGGAGGCCTTTGAGCAGGCCCTCTTGACGGCCCTCTTCAATGAATGCTTCTGCAATAGTCATAACGTGATCTTGTGTTGATGGATTTAAATGATTTTTAAGCTCCCGAACGATGTCATAACGTGACGTTCCATCCTTGGTCGTTGCAAAAAGATAATAGGCCCCAGCTTCAATGATATCAAGTTGATTCATGGATTCTACCTTTTGCAAAAGATCTGCTATTTTTTTTATAAAAGCTAGAGTGTCACGTGCGTGAGCATGTTTGAGCAACATCTCCATCATGCCTAGCAGAGGACGCTTTTTTAAATCTTCATCAGGAATGCTTGTCAGATCAACAAGGTGAAATGGCTTAAGAAAAATCTCACGAGCCAAGTCAGGGTCTTGAAACATTTCAAAAACATCCGTGGTGTAGCAATAAGGTTTTTTTCCATGATAAACAACACACGGATAAACTAGCGGCAGTGGAGCATCTGTTCCTTTTTCTTCCAATTCTCTACGCATGAGCTGAAGTACATATTCCAAGATTCGCACTGGCATGAGTCGATCAGGACGACTTTGGTGCTCAATGAGGCAATAGATATATCCAGGAGCTCCCTGAAAAGTGGCTTTGTAAATAATGTCAGTACGTCTTTCTTGAAGATCGCCACAAATAAAACTTCTATCAACTAATGTCAACGAACCTGGATCAATCTTCTTAGCAATCGAGGGAGGAATATGTGCCTGAATAAATTCTTCAACCGCCAGTGGATTATTCATTACCTTTTTAAAAAAAAGATCATGTGGTTGAGAAGTATTTTGCTGTGATTTTTTGTTGAAATTTGGATCCGATGACATCCAAGTGATCTTGCAAAAAAAGGGCCCCCTGTCGAGCTTATCTCGAGTTTTAAAAAAAAATTCTAAAAAGAATTTGCTTCCTAGCCTTTTCAAGATTACAACTATTTCCCTTTATTGCCCTGTGGTGTAATGGTAACACAGTGCCCTTTGGAGGCATTATTCATGGTTCGAGTCCATGCGGGGCAGCCAAGCCATCGCGAAGCGATGGCAAAAGAGTTTGACTGCTGTAGTTTGAGTTTGAGTTCATAAGGCTTCGCTAAAAAAATTTGTTTTGTTTTTTTAACTGACTTTTCCTATAGCCTGTAGCCTGTGTCGATGCAGCTTTCCACAAAACTTTCTCAACAGCAGCTTCTCTCGCCGCAGATGCAACAAGGCTTGCAATTGCTGCAGGCGCCAATGATGGAGTTGCGGCAGCTCGTGAGCCAGGAGCTCATCGCCAATCCGATGTTAGAAGAAGAATTTTCTAACGCGCCAGAAACTTCTGCTTCGTCAGAAAAAGAACTTTCACTTTACGAAAATCCGAACGATGCAGAAGAACGACGGCGCTATTTTTTGGAATCGCAATATTCCGTAGAAACGTTAGCCGAAGCCCTCTTAACTCAGAGCGCTGGATTTCCAAAAAAAGATCAACCACTTGTTGAATGCATCATCGGCAATCTCGATGCCGCTGGCTATCTTGGCACGAGCAGCGCAGAAATGGCAGCATCCCTCGGAGTGAGTGAACAAAGGGTTGAGGAGACTATCACCAAAATCCAACAACTCGATCCTCCCGGCATTGCTGCCCGAGATCTCAAAGAGTGCCTCCTGCTACAACTCGAACGAAAGGGAAAAGGAAACGGCCTTTCCAGCCGCATGGTGAAACACTACTTGCCAGAGCTTGGCCGTCATCATTATGAGGAAATCGCAACGGCACTCCGTGTTTCTTTAGAAGATGTTCTCCAAGCTCACAAGATCATTGCCGCCCTAGAGCCTCATCCAGGTCGGGCTTATGGCCCCGTTGAGAATCAAGGAGTGATGAGTGACGTCATCGTTCTTGCTGATGGAAACGATTTGATCGTGCGTCCCAACGAGGAGGCTCTCCCACGTTTACGCCTCAATGATCATTACAAAGAATTTCTCTCTACCGAAGTGGAGAACAAAGAACTACAGAACTACCTTCGTGAAAAAATTCGCAATGGAAAACAATTCCTCACCCATGTTGAGCAACGACAAAAAACCTTACTCGCCGTCGCTCGTGAGATCGTAAAACGACAGCATGCTTTTTTTCGAATAGGAGAGCTAACTCCCCTCACCATGGCAGAAGTTGCAGAGACCTTAGATCTTCACCCCACCACGATTGGCCGAGCCATTGCCGGAAAATATATGGAGACTCCTCGCGGCCTCTTTCCTTGGAAATATTTTTTCACAACAGGACTCCAAAAAGAAGATGGAACCTCCGTCAGCAATGACACCGTCAAGCAAGTCTTACAACAACTCATCGCGCAAGAAAACAAACATCATCCTCTCAGCGATCAAGAGATCGTCGACCAATTAGAAGCCCAAGGAATCTTAGTCGCACGGCGCACCATCGCCAACTATCGCGAGCAATTGAAAATCTTGCCGAAGAATTTGAGGAGGCAACAAAAGACTGTAGGCTGCAGGCTATAGGAAAGCAATCAGACGGTTTTTCTAAAAAAGCAACCGCTCTTGAAAGCTTATAGGTATAAGAAAGCATTCTGCAAAGCTGACTATTTATAACTCAACAAATATCATGAGTGATGGATTCAAAAAAATTAATTTTTCTTCAAGTTACTTTACCTATAACCTACAGCCTACAGCCTCGCAACACAGCAAATCTGATAATCCAATAAAAAAATAATATCTTTTTGAAAACTTATTCACTTGAACGCCTCTTTTTATGACCATGAAAATCCGCAACAGGCTCATCGCCCTAAGTTGTTTCTTACTTTTTGTAGCTATCGGTGCTACTTACTTTTGGAAAAATAATTCTCAAAAGCCATTTGCCATCATTCTTTTTGTGGGTGATGGAATGTCGCCCAGCACACTCACAGCAACGCGCCTCTACGATGGTGGTGCTGATGATCGCTTGTCGCTTGAGGAATTTCCTAATCTCGCTCTCACGCGCACCTATGGAAATGATTTCGCCGTTCCAGACACAGCTTCTGCAGCCACTGCCCTGGCCACTGGGGAGCGCGTCAATCATCAGAGCTTAGCGATCGATGTGAATGGAAAACCATTGGTAAGCCTCCTTGAAGAAGCGGCCTCCAACAATCGTGCCGTTGGACTCCTCTCAACAGGATCGCTCACGGGAGAATCAGCAGCAGCTTTCTATGCCAAATCACTGAGCCCTCAAGACCAGACTGCCACAGCCGCTCAGCTCCTAGCTCACACGCCCATCGATCTTTTGATCGGCGGAGGAAAAAAATATTTTTCTCATGCTGAAAAAAAGAACGCTGCAGCAGAGCCATCGCTCTTAGAACAGCTCAGCACAAAAGGATATAGCGTTGTTAAAAATAATGACGAATGGAATGCACTCCCATCCTGGAAGCCGGCTCCAATCCTGGCTCTCTTGGCAGAAGACGATTTTGATTTTCATGATACTTCGAAAGGAGAAAGCGCTCAACCCTCTCTGGCCGACCTCGTCAAGCAGTCGATCCAACGCTTGCAACACTCGAGGCATGGCTATCTGCTCATTGTCGATGATGCCCTCATCGCTAAGGCTGCTGCAACCAACAAAGGAGAACAACTCTTCCATGAGATCCTCCAATTTGATCAAGCCATTGCAACAGCAAAACAATATGCAGGTCCCAACGCTCTCATCGTTGTTACTGGAAAACAAAATCTGGGAGGTCTTCGGATGAATGGGACTCCTTTTCGCAATGATAAAGGTGTAGCTGTCCTCGGCGTCAATGCTCAAGGAGCTCCTTCCTTGACCTGGTCTTCAGGACCGGGACATAACGTTTCTTCGGATGGCAATAAAGAGAACAGCAGCATCCTCGGGGAACCAAGCTCTTTTAACACACCGACGGCTCTCGGCATTGCTACCGACACCATCACCCTTGGCATGGGTCTTGGCTCTGAACAGATCCATGGATTCATCGATCTGACAACGGTGCATGAGATAATTAAAAAGGAATTATAGATCAGAAAAAAATTCTCTTCTTTTTTCCTTTTATTGCGGCAGTAACTTTTTTTCTTCTCAACATTTGCAACTCGCTCTCGCCCGCGCGGCTGGCCCCGTAGGCTGCCCTGACGACATTCGATCCGGCGGCACGAATACCCCACGTCTTATACCATATCCCCAAAATCACTGGACTATTGTGACTTGGTGCAACTCGCTCGCGCCCGCGAGGCTCGCCCTTGCGGGCTGCCTGGCGGCAGTCGATCCAGCGGCTGCCACGCCGCATGTATGTTTTGCTCCCTAGCTTCGTTGTCAGAGCTTACGTTATGCTTGCATAGCGTCTCACTCTTTCGCCTTGCTAGAAACCAAAACTCCTACGTCCTATAGTCTCATTAATTAATGGAAATGGTATAAGGTCCATTTTTATCAAGAAACATTCTGTTCTGGAAGTGCTTGCGTGAGCTCGTGAGCTAATGTAGCAATGATCATGGGGGCGTCCGTGAGAGGAGCTAAGAGGCTCTCGGTTTCTATTTCATTAATCGAAAAACGAGTTGCATAAGGGCGCAAGGTGGCAATCGATTCATTCGTGAGGCGCTCTGAATTTTTGTTCGAGAGGAGAGCGATGGGAAGATGGAGTTTGGTGAGTTGGGAAGAGAGTTTGCGCCAAAAAGAGCGAGAGCATTGTGCTAAGAAAGCATGTTCTGCTCCGTACTGCTGGGCTGTTGAGGTGAGGACAGTCACAACTTCTTCTAACGAGTTATCGCTGATACTAAATCCTGATCGCAAGAGCCACTGTTTGATATCATGTTCGGTGCTAAGTTGGCGACGATAGACGATCCGCGCTAGGCGAGGAAACCAAGAGAGACGATGGAAAGAACGAAATGCTGGAGCTCCTTTGAGCGCAAGGAGCGGCATGCAAAGGACCAAGCGGCTTACGCAATGAGGATAACGCGCTGCCAAAAGAAGTGCTAGGTTGGCGCTGAGGCCTGAAGCCACCAACGTCGCGGCTTTCCCCCCTGTTGTACTCTGTAAAAATTCTGCTAACGATCGTACTTGTGATTTCGCAGAAAGAGCCACGCGTGGACGTTGTGATTCTCCAAAGCCGATGAGGTCGGGAACGAGCACCTGATAGTGAGGGGCAAAGTGTGGATAGACTTTTGACCATTCAAACGAAGAGGCCCCAGGAAAAACACCATGAAGAAAAAGAAGGGGCTCTCCTGTGCCTGACGTGTGATAGACAATCTCTCCCGAGGGAGTGTTGAGCATGCGCGTTGCAAAAATCGTTGGCGAAATAGCATCTGACAACGGCCTGCGCAGCTGATTTTTCCATCCAAAGCGGACTGCCAACGCAAGGGCGCCCAAAAGCCCCATTCCAAAACCAGCGCCAATGCCGACTTTACTAGAACGTGACGGATGTTTTTTCATGGGAATGAGGGAAGTAACGGGTAACGAGTAGTTTTTAGATCAACAGTAAATTTTTTTTTGAAACTTTTATTTTTAGTGGACTTATTTTAGAGAAACAATGGATAAAAAATATTGTCTCAGGACTCGTTACCCGTTACTCATTACTTGCCTGGAAGGCTCCAGCTGAACTTCGCCGGAACCTTGGATGATTGTTCCCATTATTTTTCCGCGAAGTTGTTTTGCGATCGCAGGAGCTTCTTTGGCTGAGACGACAAAGACCATTCCGATGCCCATGTTAAAAACGCGGTACATTTCAAGAGGGTCGATATGGCCGCCTTGGCAAAGAATTTTAAAAATGGGAGGGATCTTCCACGCTTCGGTATCGATGATCGCGTCACAATGAGAGGGGAGAATGCGAGGAAGATTGTCAATGAGGCCGCCACCAGTGATGTGAGCTGCTGCGTGGAGCTTTGTGGCGCCAAGCGTCATGATCTTTTCAAATTCAGGAAGGTAGCAACGATGAATTTTGAGCAACTCTTTTTCTAAGGTGGTAGGAAGTTCTGGTGGCTTGCTAGAAAGTTTCAGCTTCATTTTTTTAAAGAGAACATCACGAGCTAGCGTGTAGCCATTGGTGTGAAGTCCATTGGAAGAAAAACCAATTAAGACGTCGCCAACTTTTACGCGGCTTCCATCAAGGAGTTGTTGGCGATCAGCGACGCCAACGATGGTGCCTGCAAGATCATATTCTCCGGGATGATAGAGTCCTGGCATTTGAGCCGTCTCTCCACCAATGAGGGCGCAGCTAGCCGCTTTACAAGCTCGTGCCATGCCGGAAATAATTTGGCGTAGGATCTTCGAATCCAGTTTTTCCGCAGCGATGTAGTCCAAAAAGAAAAGAGGGCGTGCTCCAGTGACGGCGATGTCATTGATGCAATGATTGACGAGGTCAGCACCGATGGTGTCATGACGATTGGTTTCAAAAGCAATTTTTAATTTGGTGCCAACGCCATCTACGCTGGAGACTAAGACGGGATCTTTGATCTTACGGCCCTTGAAGTCAGGACGGAAGAGGCCGCCAAATCCACCAATGCTACCTAAGACTTCTGGTCCATGCGTTGGCTTAACAAGAGCACCAATGCCAGACTTGAGGCGATTTCCAAGAGCGACGTCGACTCCAGCTTTGGCATAAGAACTTTGTTTTTCTTTTTTATCGAGACGTTGTGCAGCGGAGATCATAGATAAGGATGATGTTTAATTATTTTTTTGAAAAAGTGATAATGTATTTTTGTTAGGTAAAAACTGAGATTGTTCCCGATGTCGTTCCATCATCTGTTTTTCAAAAGCAACATCGATAGGAAGGGGATAATCGCCCGTAAAACAAGCGAGGCAAAAATGATGTTCCGGAAGCTGTGTGGCGCGAACCATTCCAGGAACATCGAGATAACCGATGCTATCTGCTCCGAGGTAGGCGCAGAGTTCTTCTTGAGTCAGTTGATTGGCAATGAGCTTTTCAGGATCAGGAAAATCAATGCCGTAGTAACAGGCATTTCGATGAGGAGGACAGCTGATGCGAAGGTGAACTTCTTTGGCTCCAGCCTCCCGGAGATTGACCACACGAGTCTTAGCCGTTGTGCCACGGACAATCGAATCATCAATAACGACGACGCGTTTGCCACGGACGCTTTCGCCGATGAGGTTGAGCTTCACGCGGACATTAAAGTCCCGAACTAATTGAGTCGGCTGGATAAACGTACGACCAATGTAGTGGTTGCGGACAAAAGCTGGATCGTAGGGAATATGAAGCTCCTCGGAAAATCCGAGAGCGGCATAAATTCCGGAGTCAGGAATGGGGACCACGATGTCAGCCTCGACAGGATGGAGTCGTGCTAATTCTTGTCCCATGCGCATCCGCACTTGGCTGACATTTTTTTGGAGGAGATTGCTGTCAGGCCGTGCAAAATAGACATACTCAAAAATACAAAATGCTTCTCTCTGCGAAGTGAAAGGAAATTCAGAACGAATGCCTGTCTCGTCAATAATCACGATCTCTCCAGGTTCTACGTCGCGAATGAACGTCGCGCCAATGAGATCGAAGGCGCACGTTTCCGAAGAGAGAATCCAGGCGTCTCCCAATTTTCCAAGAGAAAGAGGACGAAAGCCACACGGATCGCGCATGCCGAGGATTTCTTTTTCTCCCATGATCACCACGCTGAAGGCTCCTTCGAGGCGGCGCAGAGCGGCAAGAGGACTAGACTGCTTTCGAAACTCTACTGCTGCTGCTGCTGCTGCTGCGAATTGCGGTGTCGCTCCGGTGCTCGCGTCCTCAAGTGCCTCATGTACACTGCGGGTCTGCGCGCCGGAAGCTCCTGGCACTTCATCAGCATCAGCGAGTTTGGAAGGAAGTCTATGATTTGGCTGTGCTAACAAATGGAGAATGATTTCGCTGTCGGAGGTTGCTTGAAAAATCGATCCTTTCATTTCCAACTCAGCACGCAGGCGAGCAGCATTGATGAGGTTTCCATTGTGAGCAATAGCAAGCTGCCCGCGGCTTGTTTCAGCGCTAAGTGGTTGCGCATTGAGAAGGCTGCTCGAACCAGCTGTCGAATAACGGACATGGCCGATCGCTTGTGTGCCTTGAAGGTGCTCGAAGGACTGATCTTGAAAGACATTCGAGACGAGTCCCATTCCTTTTAGTATTTTAAAAGGAAGTTTGCTTCCATCATGTGCCACAATGCCTGCACTTTCTTGACCGCGATGCTGTAAGGCAAAAAGGCCGTAGTGCGTCAAGAGCGCGGCATCAGGATGTCCATAGACAGCAAAGACGCCGCATTCATGTGAGGGATAATTGGGAGAGGTCAAAAGAAGGAATGGGTAACGGGTGACGAGTAACGAGTATCAGAAAATTTTGAGAGGACTGCAATGTATCATAATAAATAAAATTTCTCAAATAGCTGTTTGATAAAAAATTTTAAATTCGACAAAGGAAACAAGATGGAATATTTAAGATGCCATGAAAAAACATCTCCTCTCGCTGTTGTTTTCCCTTGTTGCCTCTTCTTGTTTGCTAGCTCAATCAGCTTCACCGTCGGATCCGGGAAGCGATACGCCAGCTGCTCCTGTAGCTCCAGTCCAACATCTCGAGGCCACTTACAATATCGCTTCGAAACAATCTAAGCCGATGGGCTCTGTTACTTGGGTTGCTGATCTGCAAAATGATACAGCTCCTTATAGCTATAACGTGACAGTGACCCTGCAAAATGACACGAATAAAGTTTTTAGCACATGGAATCTTGCAATGATCTTTTTAGGTTCTGTTACTGCTGCTTCTCCTGAAATAATGATATACGCGAAAATTTTTAGTGATGGACCGGCTTTTGGATATGCTGTCTTTGGAGGAATAGTAGGGCAAGGAACAACAAACCTAGCTCCTCATGGAAGCATTACTTTCAATTATACTTATCAACTTCCAGTCACCCAACAAACGATAGAGGCTCCTTCCAAGATCATGTTATCGCGGGGCATTAGTTAGGTGGCGACGCCAACGCCAGTGCCGACGCCGACGGAGTAAAGAGTTTTTTTAGATTTAGAATTAATCAGAACTCTTCACTTAAATTGCTGTGAAGCAATTTAAAAGAGGTTGAGCCTGGAGGCAGCTCCAGGCCTGTGAGGGCTGTTGTTGTAAAAAATCCCTGAGACGTTTTTGGCAGATGATTCAAGAGTGCATGGCGACGTGTTGCATCGAGCTCTCCAAAAATATCGTCCAAGAGCAATAACGGCGGCGAGGATCGTTCTTGATGGAGCAAGCTGGCGAGGCCCAATTTGAGGGCAATGGCAAGGGTTCGGCGTTGTCCTTCCGAAGCGAAGGGTCCTGCGGGCAGGTCATTCAGAAAAATCAAGAGGTCATCGCGATGTGGCCCAACTTGGGTGTAGTGCAAGCGTTCTTCCTCCGTACGTGACGCGGCAAGGGCTTCCAAGAGTGATCCTGTGGCTCCCGGTTGATAAGCCAAAGTGATTTTTTCTTGAGAGAGGGCCTGGCAGGAAGCTGCAACATGAGGCTGTAAAGCCTCTACCAGAGAGGCTCGGAGGGCGATAAGCTGTTCCCCGCTTTCGGCAAGAGGCAGGTTATAAGCCTCTACCTCACGGCGAGGCTTTCCTTCGCGCAGCAAGAGATTGCGTGAGCGCAAGGCTCGTTCGTAAAAGCGCAGCACCGAGCGATACGCGGAGTGCAATTGCAACCCGGCGCTATCTAAAAAATCGCGTCGCCTTCCTGCTGGACCATGAATCAGTGAGAGGTCTTCATTTTCAAACCAGACCAAGGTTCCGAATGATAAATAATCATCTTTTTTGGATTGAGCAACCTCATCGAGAAAAAGTTGGTATTTTTTAGGAGCGTCGGGAGTGACGATGACTTTTTGGTGATGCGGTTCAGAAAAACCTTCCACGCAAAAAGAAGATTGCCCAAAACGAAGCATCTCGGGGAGGACGTTGGTGCGAGGAGACTTCAGGCGAAGCAGCATGCAGGCGGCTTCCAGGATGGAGGTCTTTCCTTGCGCATTGAGGCCTAAAATAAAATTGAGCCCCGGCTGTGGTTCCCACGTGAGCTGTTCAAAACAGCGAAAGTTGCGGAGGACAAGCCGAGTGAGATTCATAGAAAATTAGACGCAATTTTTTTTTAAAAAGAAATAGCCACAAAAGAATACAAAGAACACAAAAGAAAAATCTTTCAAATAGGAATTGTTTTTTGCGCTCTTTGCGTTCTTTGCGGTTAATTTCTTATTTCTTTTTCTCTGAAAATTCTCTTCCCTTGCCGACGCTCGTATTAATGGGAACGCCTTGGGCACAGAGCGGGCATTCATCTGGTTCCCAGGCTTCCATGGGGATGTTGATCAATGAAAAAAAGTCTGGCACACCACCGACGTCTGCTGACTGAATATTGCCGCGGTTACAAAATGCGCCAAGCCCGATAACATTACCTTCTAGCTTTCGGATAACTTCAATGACTTTTTTGATGGAGCGGCCCGTCGTTAAATTATCTTCGAAGACTAAAATATTTTTTCCAGGAATCAGTTTGTCATAGCCGCGTTTGATGACGAAAGCATCTTCAACTTTTTCTGCGTAGACGCCCAAGACTTCACGTCCTTGTAGTTCGGAAAGATGATAGGCAATCCATTGAGAAGGAATAATTCCACCAAGGGCTGGGCCAACAACAACATCGATATTGCTCTTGGCAAAATGTTCTGCAATCAAGTGACAGAGAGCCGATGTTTCTTTAGTGTGCGGATAAAGAGCATCCTTGTTGACGTACATCGAGCCATGTTTTCCAGAGGTGTAAACAGCGTGAGTGTTTGTGGTAACAGCGCCCACATCGTTGAGAAGCGCAAAGATTTCTTTTTCGTTCATAGTGTTTAAAAAATGGTTGAAGTTGTAGCAATATGAGTGATCTTTTTTTTGATCAAAGATCTCACATCATCGTTGATCGATAATTCTAAAAAAGCAGTCGCTAATTTCTCAGGATGATCTATGAGATATCGTGCCGTTTTGACAGCGGCTTTTTCTGCAGTGTCATCATAAGTTTTTTTCACTCGTGATAACGTTTCTAAAGAAATAGGACCAAAGTGTTGAGCTGTCATAATAAAATCAATCAAGTCTCTAAAAGCAAATGCTCCATCGAGCCCTCGATCGGCGTTGGCCATCAACTTAGTGGCCATGCTGTCTTGGGGATGGAGACAGGGAATACCGCAAACTTCAGTAGTTGAGGGAAGGAGTCCGCCCAAATAACCTTCAAGAATGATTTCAAATTTTATCGGCTTTTCTCCATCTTGTAGATCAAGAGTGCAACGCAAAGCAGAGCGATCGGCTCTTAATTCTCGTGAGAGAGAGAGGCTATCATGAAACAAAAAAGAAGCTCCTTTATCAAAAAATCCCTTTCTCAATTTTCCGTAGAACTCTGCAGAGCCGCATAAAAAGTCGATGTCAAGAGATTCTCGATATTCTCCGAGTTGAAGTGAAAGAGCTGTTCCACCACCAAACAAGCAACCACAAGCCACCAAGTTTTCTTTTTTGAGATTTTGTAGAATAAAAGCAATGCGACGATATTGCGGGCGATTAAACATGGAGATGACTGGCAAAAGTTTTAGAAAGATGTCGCACAAACTCCTTTTCGTGTGTGGGCATTTTTTTCTGATCTACAAAAGGCCAATTTGTTTCATAGAGCTGCAATGCTAGAGACTCTGCAATTTGAGGTGTATGTCGATTCCAACACAAGGAAGCTAGTTCTGGAAAATTCTTCCAAAAAACAGGAGGACCTTCAGCTTCTTTCATGAAGAAAGCATAACAGCGAAATTTTTTAATGTCCACTTGAGGTAGAAATTATTTGGTGAATAAGGTGATGTAATTTGTCTGTCTCACGACGGGCTGCTTCGGCGAAATCTTTTTCTTTCGAAGCGAAAATGATGCCGCGAGAAGAATTGATGATCATGCCTGCGCCATGGCTGTCTTTAGCGGCGCGAACGGTTTCTTCGACGGAGCCACCCTGCGCGCCGATACCAGGAATAAGGAGGGGCATCGTGTCAACGATCTGACGGACTTCACGCAATTCATTCGGGCATGTTGCGCCGACGACGAGTCCGCAGTTATTGTTCTGATTCCAGTGCGAGGAAATTTGGCGCGCCACTTTTTTATAGAGCTCCTCTCCATCGATGGAGAGGTTTTGAAATTCGTCCGCTCCTTCGTTAGAAGTCCGACAGAGGATGATGATTCCTTTGTCAGCGCGATCAAGAAATGGTTGCAGCGATTTTTTTCCCATGTAAGGATGAAGCGTGATCGCGTCGGCTTTCAAATGATCAAAGGCAGAAGCAATGTAACCATTGTTGGTGTTGCCAATGTCGCCGCGCTTGGCATCTAGAATGATCGGAACGTTCGGAGCGATCGTGTGGAAAAGCCTCATAGTCTCTTCGAGGGCCGCGATGCCAGCCAGGCCGTGAGCCTCATAAAAAGAGGTGTTCGGCTTGTAGGCGCAAATCAGATCGTGAGTTGCTTCAATGATCGCACGATTGAACGCGACAATGGTTTCTTTGATGGCGAGTGAACCGTCGCTATTGCGGTGTTGCACAGCGGGCGGAGTTTTTTCTAATTCGCTATCAAGTCCCACGCAGGCAAAGCGTCCTTCAGACCAATGATGTTCGAGAAGCTTGCGGAAGTGGCGAGAAGGAGGCATGAAGTAAAGAGTAAAGAGTAAAGAGTAAAGAGTAAGAGCTGAAGCAAAATTTTCTGCCCTCTCTTTTTTAAAAAGACAGTCTGGCAAGATGTGAATTTCGGAATATTAATTTTATTTGCAGTAAAAAAATACTCTTCACCCTTTACTCTTTACTCCACCGCTTCGCGGTGGCGTGGAGGCGAGGGGAGTTGAACCCCTGTGCCCGAGACTAACTACAACGCCCTTCTACATGTGTAGTCACACTTTTTATTTAGGAGAGCGGCTACGGTGCAACACGCTACCTCACTCCGAGGAGCCCGAAAAGATCCCCCACTAACGCGGCTCCTCCGCTAATGAGTTCGCCTACTAATGTCGCTCGCGCACCTAGTAGACATCAGTGCGTCCGCGTCGCAGACTAATTAAGCTGCGAGAGCTGTAGCTTCGCTTCCGCTAACTACATTAAGTGCAGATTTTGCATTTATTTTGTTTGATCAGATTTTTTACGAGGCCAACCGATCATCCTCGACATGCTGAACGCCATACCAGCTTCGGGTCGAAACCAGTACGCCCCCCAATTATTGGTTAACTCTAAGTTAATCACTCCATGAATGCAAATCTTGATTTTGATTGCTTGTGAAAGCTGCTACTTGAGGAGATAGCATCGCCTTGGTTTGAAGTAGCATCTTGTCAGCTCGCGTTTTTTTCTCAGCAGCAGCTTCAATTAGCAATTTCGTTTCAGGTAAGTCAAGTTGAGAGGAAGAAAGCTGACAGAGCTGTTGAAAACGGTTGCTAGATTCCAAAAACAGCGAAGCTGTCTGTTCAAGAAAGTAGGATGAAGGAGAATTTGGAAGAATGGTTTTTTTAAAAGATAAAATTTCGAAAAAATGGGTGAGAGCAGATATTCGGGTATACAAAAACCCCGCGATTTTTTCGTGATAGAGCCGTGTTTCTTCATGAGGTGCTGTTTGAATGACTAGTTCAGCATGGTGTTGCGCCGCCTCAATAGTAGCGAGGTAATCAGGCTGATAATGAGCTCTCTGCTCATCAGGAATCAGAGGCAGTTGGAAAACAAGAGCGGTATTCATGAGGTTGAGTCCACGATCGTGAGCGTCTTGTGATGGGAGCGATAGATCTTGATCTTTAAGATGGCGATATGCTGATAAAAAGCATTGGCCAGCTTCTTGAAGCAGATGAAATGATTTTCTGTAGTTGTCAGCAATATACGATGGTAGTGCTGCTTGTTTTATTTGTTGGAAAATAGAGAGTTGACGTTCAAAGACTAATTTTGCGTGCAGCGCAAAAGAGATCCGTTTTTTAAGGTGCTCAGTAGCGACTGTATTATCTTCCGTGATTGCTCGAGCTAAGGAGAGATGGTCTTGAGCAAGAAGATCAAGGGTTGCGGCTTGATCGTGATAGCAATTGCTTTCTTCCTGCTCTAAGTGCTGTGTTAATAAATGCTCTAACGTAGTAGCTTTTTTTTGGAAGAAAGAACCGCTTTTTGCCATGGCGTTACCGGCAAGGAAACATTGTTGTTGGAGGAGCGTTGCTTGTTCAAGCGAACCATAACGGAATTTGAGATTTGCTTCGCATGCTTTAAATACCCTTTTTTTAGCTATTCCTAGATTGTAGAGGGGGGGTATAATGTCTTTTAATGCATTAGGATTAAGATGGAGAGAATAAAAGCGTTTTGCTTCTTCTACTTTAGAATAATAGGTTTTCTTTGCTTGAGAATATTCTGTTTCTGTCCTGATATACTCATCAATAGAGATATCGTGCTGACTTTTTAATTCCAATTGTCTTCTTGCGCTTTCAAAAGCATCTTTTGATAGCGTATGAATAGAACGTATTCGGCTGTATGCTTGTGCTCTTTCTAATGGAACTGGTTCTGTCAAAAGAGCATTGAGTATTTCATGTTCGCAAAGCAGTAATTTTAAGCTGCACTGTTTAGCTTCCTTTGTATCAATGGTAGAAGAATATGGTTGTTCTAGCTCTACCGACTGTTTCTCTTGCATTAGCACATCGGGTCGCCATTCATTAAAAGTACGTAGGTCCAAAACTGCTTCGTATTTTTGAAGGTAGGACTCCAGCAAAGAAATGAGATCGATTTGATCGGGATGATTGGTTTTTAGAAAATCAATTTTAGAGGTTACTAATTCAACTTGATGGCTCTTGAAATCGCGGATAGCAGTATCATCATTTTGAGTTGTTTCACTAGAAAAAGTTGCTGGTTCTTGTGATTTGGAAGAATGAATGACAGAGCCTCTTGCTGCTTGGTGATCTGCGCTAGAGTCTTGGGCTTCTTCCGCTCTTCTTTCTTCCTGAGATTTTTGTAGGGTTGACTCATGAGGATCAGCTCCCTCGTGGAGCTCCCCGCCAAGGCGCATCATCATTAAAGGAGGATTATTTTCTGTTTGAGCGAGACAAATAGAAGAACAAAAAACAAATAGTGTCAGAAAATAAAGGGAAAATTTTTTCATGGGGAAAAAGTAAATAATTAAGAGATAACCCATGGATTGTCATTTAAAAAATGGCAAGGAATTACATTCTTCCTCTGAGGACGATGAGCGAACTATTTTGATTTCCCCTTTTTTTAACCCGCTACTTCAAAAGCTGAATCGTCAGTGGATACGAGTAAAACTTCTCATTACTTGCCTTCATGGCCGCGCGGATGATCAAACACAGCCACGCCAAAGTCACAAACGGGAATATGAACCAGCCAATCAGGACGAAGCAGAGGGCGCCCGAAACAAAAAGATAAATCGTCCAAGAGATTTGGAAATTGAGGACTTCTTTTCCAGTACGATCAACAAGAGTGCTGCTGGAGCGTTTGAAGAGCCACAGAATTAATGGGGCGATGATGTGAACGCAAGTGACCGAAAAAATCAGGCCGCTCAAGCCAAGAAGGTGCATCAAAATGCAGCAAGAACGTTCCGATTCAGGAGAGAGTTGTTCCGTAGAAGAAGGTGATGATGTGTTCATAGTTGCTTTAGGAAATGAAAAAAAAGCATTTTATGCGAGATTTTATCGACGGATGCGTGTATCTTTCCTTATTCTTTCGTTAAATCTTTTCGTTATTAAAGCAACCTTTTTATTTCCATGTACGATCGTAGAGTAGTTATCACAGGTCTTGGTGTCGTTACCCCGGTGGGGAACGATGTCGCAACTTTTTGGAAAAGTCTCACGGAAGGACGCAGCGGCATCCATCGTTATGAGGCATTCGACTCCGAGGCGTATGATTGTAAAATCGCTGGAGAGGTACGCGGTGTTGATTTAGTGGGCGCTTTTAAAACGCCCAAGGAGGCACGGCGTGCCGATCGTTACACGCAATTAGCGATGGTTGCTTCTAAAATGGCGATGCATGATTCAGGCATGGATCTGAGCAAGCTCGATCTGGATCGGATCGGCGTCATGATTGGAAGCGGCATTGGAGGACTTCAAAGTCTGGAAATGGAAGCGAAGAGGCTTCATGAAAAAGGTCCTTCGCGTGTTTCTCCATTTACGATTGCGATGATGATTAGCAATATGGCCAGCGGAATGATCTCGATGGAATTTGGATTGCGCGGGCCGAACATGGCCATTGTGACAGCTTGTGCGACAGCGAATCACTCGATCGGAGAAGCCTGGCGTATTATCAAATTTGGTGATGCAGATGCCTTTATCGCTGGAGGAACAGAGGCAACGATATCGCCGATTGGTGTTGCCGGATTTGCTGCGATGAAGGCTTTGAGCACGCGTAATGACGAGCCTGAAAAAGCTTCTCGTCCTTTTGACAAAGATCGCGATGGATTTGTGATGGGAGAAGGAGCAGGCATTTTAGTGATCGAAGAATTGGAACATGCTAAACGCCGCGGCGCTCAGATTTACTGTGAGTTAGTTGGCTACGGACTCAGTGCTGATGCCTATCACATGACCGCTCCACTTCCTGAGGGAGAGGGAGCTAGTCGCTGCATGAAGATGGCGTTGAAACATGCAAAATTGAATCCTGAGGATGTCGATTATATCAATGCTCACGGGACTTCAACACCGATTGGGGATCTTTGTGAAACAAAAGCAGTCAAGCATGCCTTCGGTCAACACGCTTACAAAGTTCCAGTCAGTTCTACCAAATCAATGACAGGACATCTTCTTGGCGCTGCTGGCGGAGTTGAGATGGCGGCTTGTGTTTTGGCCATCAAGCATGGCGTCATTCCTCCGACAATCAATCTTGACAACCCAGATCCTGAGTGTGACCTCGACTACGTTCCTAAAGTTGCTCGTGAAACCAAAGTTCGTGTTGCGATGAGCAATTCCTTTGGCTTTGGGGGGCATAATGCGACCCTCATCGCAAAAGAATTTGTGGGTTAAGAGCGTGTTCAAATTCTACTGATGCAGCGAAGAGCTTTGTCGCGCCGGTGCTCGCGTCATCGAGTATGAACTATACACTCAGCCGCTGTGCGCCGTCGCTCCTCGCTCTTCATCTGCCTCAGCGAATTTGAACATGCTCTTACTGCTTGCAGCAGCATTAGCTGCAATGACTATTTTTCAATTGCTGCAACGAAAGCAGCAACACCAATAGCATCCATTTCACTTCATCGAGGCTTCTGTTTCCTTCTGCCTCGCGCATCAAGGCTGCAAGACTATCTGCGGCTAGCTGGCCTCCGGTGAGTGTTTCGAGTTCTCTCGGAAGATCATGACAAAGGTCCCTGAGTGTCGGTTGTTGCAGCCAATCGTGAAGCGGAGGATTAAAGCCGCGCTTTGGGCCAGTCACGGCTTGAGGGCCGATTTGATTTTGCAGGAATTTTTTTGGCGGATTTGTAAATCGCTCACGAGGGTTCATGCCATGGACCGCTGCGACAAAGCGATGATCGACCATTGGGCTTCGAAGCTCCAAGCTGTGAGCCATGCCACAGAGATCTGATTTTCGCAAAATATATTCTGGAAGATAATTGAGGCGATCGCATTCCAACATCCAGTCACGAGGGGCTAAGCCGGAAGCTGGACGGCGCCAATAGTTCGACTGCACGGTCAGATCAGGCTGCAAAAAAGCTCGGGTGAGCGGATCGAGCGCTGAAAAACGAAGAGCATAGGCCTCTTCCCAACCAAGCTGATGGCTGAGCAAGAGCCGTCGACAGCGACCGCGACGCGAAGTCTTGAGGCAAAGATTGGAAGAGGACCAACGAGATTTCTTTTTTGAGAAGCGAGGTAGGAGTTGAGCTGCGCGTTGATGCACGCCATAGCGTTTGTAGCCGGCAAATAATTCATCACCTCCATCACCAGCGAGAGCAACGACAATTTCTTGAACAGCCGCTTGGCATAAGTACCACGTTGGGATGGCAGAAGGATCCGCAAACGGTTCATCCAAATCTGCAATGATGCGAGGAGCATCGAGCGAGTTCATCGTGATGGGAAGCTCTCGGTGCCTCAATCCGAGGCGTCGTGCAATTTCGGCTGCTGCGGTCGATTCATCATAGCGAGGATCGTTAGGAAAAGTCGCAGTGAATGTTGTGAGCGCTGAGAACTCGCCGCTGCGGGCCACAGAAGCAGCAATCGCCTGTGAATCGATGCCGCCACTGAGAAAGATTCCTAGCGGACGATCGGAAACGAGTCGTTGTTGAACGGAGTCGTGGAAGAGCATTGCCGGATCTGTGGCCTCGGGAGAGAGTTGCCAATATTCTTCAGGATCGCCGACAGAAATTTCTCCTTGGTTCAGTTTAACGATCAGACGATGAGCCGCCGGGAGTTTATAAATTCCTTCAAAAATCGAGAGTGGCGCTGGAATGTAGCGATGCGTGAGGAAGGCATCGATGGCACGAGGATTAAAACGAAGCTGCTCTTCAGGCCCATGTAGAGCGGCTAAAGCGCGTGCGCTGCTCGCAAAAGAAAAACACTTTTTTTCAGGACGATAGAAGAGTGGTTTTTCACCCAAACGATCGCGTGCCAGTAAGAGTTGTTCTCGACGCAGGTCCAAAATTGCAATGGCAAACATTCCTTGCAAACGATCGAGGATCTCTTCTCCCCATTCTTCATAACCGTGCAAAATAAATTCTGTGTCGCTGTGTCCAGTAAAGCGATGACCGCGGCGCCGCAATTCTTCAGCCTCTTGCTCCCAACCATAAATTTCACCATTGTAAATAATCCAAGCGGAACCATCTTCATTTTGCATCGGCTGCGCTCCAGCCGTAGAAAGATCGCGGATGCTGAGACGTGTTTGAAGCAGCGCCGCAGTAGACCTAGTTCCGTGCTCAGAGGAGTGCCACTTTTTTTGCGGACTGTAAGAAAAATAGTGCAGACCTGATCCGTCGGGACCACGCGTACGAAGGGCTTCCCGAGCCGCTTCCACGTGAGTAGGAAGCAGAGAGCGTTGATGAAAAATGCCAGCGATGCCGCACATAGGATAGGCTGTAGGCTATAGGCTGTAGGCTGTAGGGTAAAGAATGAAGGCAATTTTAGGAATCAAACAAAGAAGAGAATGGCCACAAAGAGCACAAAGAAATCAAAGAAAAATTGCATTTAAGCTATAGAATCTTTTTATTAAAAAATTCTTTTTTTGTGTTCTTTGTGTTCTTTGTGGCTAATTTTCTTAAATGACAAAAAAGATAAATGATTCTCGAAACATCGTCTATTTTGATTTAGAAACTCAACTCACTGCCAATGATGTCGGCGGCTGGTCTAAGAAAGCAGAAATGAAGGTTTCGATTGGGGTGACCTACAGTACGGCTTCGGGGAAGTATGAAATTTTTAGCGAGCAGCGAGTGCCTGAGTTGATTGAGACATTAAGCAAAGCTGATCTTGTTGTGGGTTATAATAATCGTCGTTTTGATTACGAAGTGTTGATGGGTTATACCATTCTCGATTTGCCGCATCATCTTCCCACGCTTGATTTGCTCGAGGTGGTTGAGAAGGCCGCCGGGCATCGACTCTCTTTGGATGCGGTTGCCCAAGCCACGCTAGGAGTGGGTAAGACGGGAGATGGACTTGATGCAATCCGATGGTGGCGTGAAGGGAGAATTTTAGAGATTGCCGAATATTGTTGTTTTGATGTGAAAGTTACCAAAATGGTTCACGAGTATGCACAGGCTCATGGAGAGCTTCATTTCCTAGATCGCTTTGCGCAGAGGAAAACGTTGAAGGTTGTTTTGTAATTGGGTCTCTCAAAATACTACAGCTCTGCTCCGGATGGGCGATCTGAATAAGCTTGATAACGCGTATTTCTTTGCAGTAGCTTGAGGAGCTCAAGCTCTCGGGAACAGGGTTGATTAAGAGTGAAAATTATTTTTTAAGTAGTTTTACCTGCAACCTGTAACCTGTGGCCTGTAACCTGTATTTATGGCAAAAGAAGAAGCAATTACAACAGAGGGAGTCATCATTGAAGTTCTCCCAGGCACAATGTTTCGTGTGAAACTTTCCAATGGGCATATTGTCTTGTCTCACATTTCTGGAAAGATGAGAAAACATTTTATTCGTATTGTTCCTGGAGATAAGGTGACAGTCGAAATGTCTCCTTACGATTTAACCAAGGCTCGGATCATCTTTAGAACTGCCTAGCACGTTGTAAATTCTACTGCTGCGGCGAAGAGCTGCGTCGCGTCGGTGCTCGCGTCATCGAGTATTTTCATATACACTCAGCCGCTGTGCGCCGCCGCTCCTTGCTCTTCATCCGCATGCAACTCGCTCGCTCCCGCGAGGCTCGCCCCTTTGGGGCTGCCTTCGGCAGTCGATCCGGCGGCTGCCACGCCGCACGTATTAGCGAATTTCTAACGCGCTAGTTCATTTCATCTCTTTCAATATGCTGCTGTCTGCTGAGAGCAAGCGACTTGACCTGTAACCTGTAACTTGTAACCTGCTCTGATGAACACTCCAAGCACTGGCCTTTTGCGGAAAGCTCTTAAGATCGTTGATGAAATTGAAAAGTTAGATCAACAAATGCATCATCTTTTGTCCAACCTTCAAGTGAAGGAAGGAGTGCTTGCGAAAAGTGGAGGGGCTCTTACTTCTATCACAGAAGAAGCTCGCTCTCATTTGTCTCAAGCTGCTCCAACGCCAAAAGAAAAAAAGGTAAAAATTTCTCAGGAAAAAATGACGCCTTCTGTAGCAGCGGAAGAAACATCTGAAAACAAGTCGCCTCTTCCTCCTACACCAGTTGTGCCTCAACATGAACAGCAATCTCTTTTAATGGAGGAAACTGGAATCGAGCAGCTGGTGATTATTGAATCGGGACCTTCCGAGATCAAGGAGGAATCAGGCGGGCAGCACGATGAGCACAATGAGCAGAGGTGTTGTTTGTTTTAAAAAACTGATTTGAAGCTATTGATTTTAACTTGCTTTCACGTAGAATCACCTCATGGATGATTTAATTTTTGAAGTTACTCAAGAAGCTGACGGCGGTTTTATTGCAGAATGCCTCACTGAGACTATCGTGACGCACGGAGATGATTGGGGTTCCTTAAAACAAGCCGTTTCTGAAGCTGTGCGTGGTTTTTTCTTCGATGCACCTGAGAAAATCATTAATATTAGACTTCACTTAGTTCGAGATGAAGCGTTCGCTTTAGCTGCACTTGCATGAAATTGCCAAGGGATTTTTCTGGAAAGAAATTAGCAGCAATTTTGTGTAATCATTGGGATTATCGCATGGTTCACCAAGTTGGAAGCCATATTATTCTTCAAGCAAATACTCCTTCACATCAAAGATTGCCAATCCCAGCGCATTCTTTTTTGCGTATTGGAACGTTAACCCGGATATTTCATACCGATCTACTGCGAAAGCCGAGAAGGCCGATGACTGCTGCGTTAGACTCCGGTTTGAGCTTGGACAGTATGTACACATACAGCCCGGCGCTCAAATCCTCGTCTGCCTTGCCTCATCAGCCTTCGCGGCTTCCTCGTCACGATCAGTATGAAATATCCGGGTTAAATGCAATTTTGAGAATTGTCTCAAATCATAAAGAAGTCTCAAAAGAGGAAATTCTTGAAACCTTCTAAAACAAATTCCTCCGAACTTAAAAATCTCCCTCAACTTTTTTTAAAAGCTGGTGCTTCTTGGAAGGAGCGGCCTGCATTTGCAACGCGAATCAAGGGAGGGTCGTTTGAAATGGTGAGTTATGGTTCCTGGTGTGAACGAGCTGTAGCACTTGCTACCGGGTTGATCGAATTAGGATTAGAGGCGCGAGAGCATGTTGGCTTGCTAAGTGACAATTGCTTTGAGTGGATCTTGATCGATGCGGCTGTTCAACTTTGTGGAGCAGCGGATGTCCCACGGGGAAGTGATATCACTCCTGCTGAGATGAAATACATCATCGCTCACGCTAATGTGAAGATTCTCTTTTTAGAAAATCAAAAGCTTTTGGCTCAATGGCAAGAGCTCGGTGAGGTTCATCCTCAATGTTCTCATATCATCATGATGAAAGTTGAAGAAGGAGCAACACTGCCAGAGGGAGTGATGACATTAGCCTCGCTAGAAGCGCTTGGGAAAAGGCTTCGAGAAACAGGAGATCGCCGCGTGGAAGAGCGAATCGCGCAGCTTCAGCCCGATGATCTTTATACGATCATCTACACCTCGGGAACGACAGGGACTCCCAAAGGAGTTCAACTGACGCATGCCTCGATTTGCTCCCAAGTAAAAAATTTGAAAACAGTTTTGATTGGCGAGGCGTCATCAAAAAATCAACTTCTCGGCAAAGAACCACTCCGCACACTCTCGATCCTTCCAATCTGGCACAGCTACGAGCGAGTCTTTGAAATGTTTGTGATCAGTCAAGGAGGGTGCAATTATTACTCATCATTGCGTTCGTTGGCACAAGATTTGAAATTGGTTCGACCTAATGTGATGGCTTCAGCACCGCGACTTTGGGAAGTCCTCTACGAAAAAGTCATGGCCGAAGTTGCGCGCCAATCTCCTTTAAAAAAATTTCTCTTCCATAATGTGATAAAGTACGAATGCCTCGCCTCCTTGTTCCGGCTATGGAATCTTCCGCCGTTGCCGCAATTGCGCAGCGTGGTTGGCGGAGCCTTGCGCGCTACGATTTCGGGTGGAGGAGCTCTTCCTCCTTACGTTGATCAATTTTTCAATCGCATTGGCATTGCTGTTCTCGAAGGTTATGGTCTCACGGAGAGTGGGCCTGTGATTGCGGTGCGAACGCCAGAGCAGCTCGTGATAGGGACGGTGGGGCCGCTCTTGCCAGAAACCGAAATTAAGATTATCGATCTTGAGAGTGGAAAAATTCTTTATCCTGATCCTGTTGTTTCTGATTTAGGATTGAATCGACGCGGAGAAATCTGCGCGCGTGGGCCGCAAATGATGAAGGGATATTACAAAGATCCTGAGGGGACAGAGCGAGCATTGAGAGAGGGGTGGTTGCATACGGGAGATATTGGGGTCATGACTCCGGAAGGATGTCTGAAAATTGTGGGGCGGTGTAAAGAAACGATCGTGCTCCTCAACGGAGAAAATGTGGAGCCGTTGCCGATCGAGTCACGCTTACTCCAATCTCCTTTCATTGCTCAATGCATGGTCGTTGGCCAAGATCAAAAACAGCTGGGGGTCTTGATTGTGCCTTCTTCTGAGGCTTTGACTCAATGTGGAAACGATTCACAAAAACAACAACAACTTTTCCAATCAGAAATTCGTCGACTCATCAGCACAGAGCATGGTTTTAAAGCCTTTGAAAAAATCGGTCGGTGGTACTTGCTTTCAAAACCATTTGAGGTTGGGGACGAATTGACGGGAACGTACAAACTCAAGCGTCATCTTATTGCGGATCGGTATAGAGCACTGATCGATGTGATGTTTGGGGAGCGGTAATTACAGCAGCGTCATTCATGTGACGTTTCTGAGCAAGTTAGGCAATCTTATTTCAGCATTACTCACCACTATTACCAAACGTCATTCCTGCGGACGCAGGAATCTAGGGGGCTGTCTGTATGAACATTGAGAAACAGCAACAAAAAACTGCCAAAAATTTTTCTGAGAAAAAGAACCAAATGACTTTATTTTATAGGATCATAGATTTTATGTCGACGGCCTCTTGGGTCGCGTTCGCGAGGATGACGTCTGGGGCGTGGTGGCTGTTCATTTTGAAAATCCACCATTATGTTTTCCAGGGGAGGATTTTTTTTATCAACATCAATGGCAAGAAGATTATTCCAAGTCTTCGCTTTCTGTAGGAAGATATATTTTGAGAGCAGCTATTTTTAAATTTGCTTCGTCAGCAAGATTTGATCTGCCGCTTTGCTGAAGATGAGACAGGGCTGTTTTTTGACTAGCTATCAGCTCGCGAATGACAGTCGTGACTATCTCGTCAGGAAATTCAGCAGAAGCTTGCCTTTGATTATTGGTTTTCAATACAAGTTTTGTTTGGAGCGACTGCAATGCGTCAAATTTAACATTGTATTGTGCCGTCCAGGCATCCTGTTTGTCCTGCTCGATGCGTTGAAAGAGTGTGGGTGGAGGTTCCTCACTTGATAGGAAAGCAGATAAATAGTTTTGAAAATTAAGGCAATGTCTGGTCGCTGCTTCGGTGCAAGGTGTCATGCGCGCGTGAAGAGTGTCGTAAAGGTGAAAGCCCGCTATAGGAAGAGCAATCGAACCGCCTATTGCTACAGACTCGGCGAGAGCCGTGGCAAGATATCCTTTTGCATAGGCCGCTAATGTAGTTCCATGGATGATGCCTCCGGAATAGGCCAACAAAGCAGGTTGAGCGCACATTGCAGCATAGCAGGCCAGTTCGCTGCCGGAGGGCATTCGCTTAAAGCAGCTTTGCTCAATTATTTCTTCCTGATGTGTTGGATCAGTGCCTCTCTTCATGCTTTGTGAAAGAAATGATGTATGCTCGTTAGGAAAAATCTCGCGAGCTGCAAGAACAGTGCTTCTCTTTTCTGAGCTAGATTGATTGTTCTCATCATCTGTTGCAGCTCGTGCGTGAAGTTCAACATGGCCTGAGCCCGGAGGAAGATTATTTTCTTCATTGTTTATACTTCCATATTTTTTTGGGGAATCCTTAAACATCATCAAGGGAGTGGCTGTTGAATGAGAAACCTTTGCCCAATGCGAGTAGGATTGAATCTCCACATCCGTCAGCCCCAACATCGGCTGGTCGCTCTGGCCATCAACAATGCGATAAGTTATTTGATCGCCTTCCTCGGCCTGTTGAATTTGATCCTGCATTGTTGGATCATAGAGCTGATCAGCATCAGGTGTTGATGCAGGGTCTGTTAAAAAACAAAAATAATTTTCAACTGTGATGGAAGAAGGGGCTTCTTGAGCTCGAGAATAGCTGAGGGAGAGCAGAACGAGAAGGAAGGATAAAATAAGTTTCATGTTTTTGAGGGGAGGAAGATGCTAGCTTAATAACGAAAAAAAGGAGTATACTAAGGTCAAATTTTATTTATGCAAATCTACATTGATGGGGAATTTTTTTCCGAACAAGAGGCGAAGATTTCTGTCTTTGATCATGGGTTGTTGTATGGCGATGGAGTGTTTGAAGGGATTCGCTTTTACAATGGAAAAGTTTTTTGCTGCGATGAGCACCTGGAGCGGTTGTATCACTCGGCGCGAGCGATTTTGTTAGAGATTCCTCTCGAAGTGGAGGAGTTAAAAAGAGCGCTTTTAGAAACGGTCCAGCGCAACCAACTTTCGGATGGTTATGTTCGCTTGATCATCACACGAGGGAAAGGCTCTCTGGGCCTCAATCCTAAGAGCTGCCCTAAACCAACGGTGATCATCATTGTTTCCACTGTGGCGCTTTATCCGAAGGAGTCTTATGAAAAAGGACTCGTTGTGATTACTTGTGCTACTCGGCGCGTTGCTCCGGGTGCATTAAGTCCCATGATCAAATCGTTGAATTATCTCAACAATGTCATGGCTCGGCTTGAGGCTGTTCATGCAGGTGCCGATGAAGGTTTGCTGCTCAATGAACAAGGTTTTATTGCGGAGTGCACTGCTGACAATATTTTTATCATCAAGAAAGAGATCGTGATGACTCCCCCTGCTTCTTCTGGTGCTCTTGCGGGAATTTCACGCGCGGTGGCATGTCGACTGGCTCTTGACATGGGGCTCGAGGTGAAGGAGGTTGCTATGACATGCTATGATGTTTACACGGCGGACGAATGTTTTCTCACTGGCACGGCCGCAGAAATTGTCCCTGTCATTTCCTTGGACCACCGTAAGATTGGCTCTGGCCAGCCGGGCCCTATCACGAAAGAGTTGATGAAACGATTTCTGGAGTTAACAACGAAGGACTAAAGGCTATAGTATTTGGAAAGTAAAAATTTTGAAACTCTCGTATTAATTATGGCATCCTATTTTAACAGTGCTTGTATTCCTCTAGCCTCCTCCTATGTTTTGCAACCATTGTAACAAAAAAGAAGCGACGGTCTTCTTGACTCAAATTATTGAGGGGAAGATGGAGAAAATGAATTTCTGTGAAGTGTGCGCTCAAAAAAAAGGAATTAATGATCCTTCTGGCTTTGCTCTTACTGAGCTCCTCTTAGGATTGGGGCTGACCCAGGATACGACACCAACTGCGGAGTTGAGCTGCTCTGTTTGCGAATTGACCCAGACTCAATTTAAAAAAACCGGACGTCTTGGATGTAGTGCATGCTATGATTTATTTATCGAAGAGCTGATGCCCATGCTTCGAAATATGCATCCTAGCTTGGTTCATGTTGGGAAAGCTCCTCGTCACTTTGTTCAAGAGCAGAAGGAAAAAGAATTCATTCAGCTTTTGCAGAAGCAGCTTCAAAAAGCCATCGCTGAAGAGGAGTATGAAAACGCGGCTCAACTTCGCGATAAAATTCTCGCTCTTCAAGATGTTGCCTCTACAACCGCTTCCGTAGGGCATTCTAGAGACAGAGAAGTTCAAAAGATTTTTCCATTTGAAGTTACTGCTGGCGAATCATCGATGAAGGTATCGCCTTCCTCAGAGATTTCAGAATGATCATCCTTGAAATGAAAAAAAACGATCCCGTCTCCGATTTCACGAATCAAATCGTCATCAGCAGTCGCGTCCGTTTTGCTCGCAATTTAAAAGAGCGCCCGCTTCCTGGTGTTGCTAAAAAAGCCGTTCTCATTGCGTTGATGGAAGAAGTGAAGGCGGCTGTCATGGCGCTTCCAGAGATGGCAGTTGCTTCTTCTGAAAAATTGGAAGACCTCACGCTCTTAGAAAAACAGATTTTAGTGGAGCGGCATCTCATGAGCTGTGAGCACGCTGTCAAAGCTGCTGGGAGCGCCTTGGTCCTCAATCAGGAAGAAACATTGAGCGTCATGATCAATGAGGAAGATCATTTGCGGATGCAAGCGATTTTGCCAGGTCTGCAATTGCAACGAGTGTTTGAGATGATGCATGCCGTGGATGAGCAGCTTGAGGAGAAACTCGATTTTGCCTTCCATCCTACGTTAGGCTATCTCACTGCTTGTCCGACCAATGTTGGAACTGGCATGCGTGCCTCTGTTATGCTGCATCTGCCTGGCCTGGTGATTTCGGAGCAGATCAATAAAATTATTAATTCCGTCAACAAAATGGGACTCGCTGTGCGCGGACTTCATGGCGAGGGGAGCGATGCTAAAGGAAATCTCTTTCAGATTTCTAATCAAACCACGCTAGGAGAAAAAGAGGAGACGATCTTGCAGCATCTTTCTGAAGTGATTGAGCAGATCTTGCGGCACGAACAAAATGCTAGGACCGTTTTTCTTCAACAACAATCTGAAATTCTTCTCGATCAAGTGGGGCGGTCTTATGGGATTCTTTCACACGCCTATTCCATCACGACAAAAGAAGCTCTCAATCTTTTGTCGCTCCTCAAACTGGGCGTCGACCTGAATCTTTTTCCTGAACACGTTCGCTTGCCGATTGATCAGCTTTTTATGGAAACGCAGCCGGCTCACCTGCAGCAAGGGGCTCAACAGCTAAAAATGTCAGCTAAGGACCGCGACGCTTTGCGTGCGACCTTGATTCGAGCAAAATTAGCAGAGATGCCCGTTCCTAAGCTGCAAGCAGCTTTGGAAGGCTAAGAGGGTGTCTTGAAAATGAATAAAAATGATGACCGTGCTTAAACTTTTTGCAGGGTTGAAAATTCTTTCTACTTCTGTTATTGTTGATCGTCCTCCCTTCACAGTTTTCAGCCCTCAGCCTTTCGCCTTCAGTCTCATTTTCATGAACAATTTCACACCACGAGCTCAACAAGCCCTTGCTTTATCCCGTCAGGAAGCAGATAAACTCAACCATCATTACATTGGGACGGAACATCTCTTGTTGGGGCTGCTAGCCCTCGGACAAGGAGTCGCTATCAATGTTCTCCAAAAAATGGGATTGGATCTTAAAGCCGTTCGCGCTGAGGTCATCAAGCTTTCCACGCCAGGAGAATTTAGCAATAATGGGAATATTGCGTCGGTTCCTTATACCCCTCGAGTAAAAAAAGTTTTGGCTCTTGCTGGTAAAGAAGCTAAGGCCTTGCAGCATTCTTATGTTGGGACAGAGCATCTTTTGTTGGGGCTCTTGCGTGAAGGAGAAGGAGCCGCTGCCCGTGTTTTAAGCGCTCTCGAGGTTGATATCGAAGAGGCGCGCAATGAAATTCTCAAAGAACTCGATCCTCATTTTTCTTCCGACGATGATGATGACGATGAAGATGAAGCTGTGGCTGCAGGCGGAGGCTTGATAGAAAAGAAAATTAAGACACCGGCTCTTAAAGCTTTTGGACGAGACCTTACGGCATTAGCAAAAAAAGGAGAGCTTGATCCGGTGATCGGCCGGACCGAAGAGATCGCACGTGTTGTTCAGATTCTCTGCCGTCGCAGCAAGAACAATCCTGTCTTAATCGGAGAGGCAGGAGTTGGCAAGACTGCCATCGCTGAAGGCTTAGCGCAAGAAATTGCTCACGGAACTGTTCCCGAAATCCTCGCCAACAAGCGGGTGATCTCGCTTGATTTGGCCCTGATGGTTGCTGGAACAAAATATCGTGGACAGTTTGAAGAGCGGATCAAGTACGTCATGGAGGAGATCCGCAAGAGTAAAAACGTGATCCTTTTTATCGATGAGCTTCACACCATTGTGGGAGCTGGTTCTGCGGAGGGGGCAATGGATGCGTCTAACATTATCAAGCCAGCGCTGAGTCGTGGTGAACTTCAATGTATTGGGGCTACCACGCTGGGTGAATACCGAAAATACATCGAAAAGGATAGCGCTTTGGAGCGTCGTTTTCAAACCGTCAAGGTTGAGGAGCCTTCTGTTGAAGAGGCCATTCTTATTTTGAAAGGATTGCGTCCTAAATACGAAGCCCACCACAAAGCAGTGATTAATGACGCCGCCATCGAAACAGCAGTCAAGCTTGCTGATCGGTACATCACAGCTCGTTTCTTGCCGGATAAAGCGATCGATGTTATGGACGAAGCTGGTGCGCGCGCTCGCATTGCAGCGATGGTTCCACCGCCTGATATCAAAACGATTGAGGCAGAGATGGACAAAATTCGCTTGGAAAAAGAAGGAGCTATCAAAGCGCAAGATTTTGAAAAAGCAGCCTCATTACGGGATACCGAAAAAGCAGCAAAAGAAAAACTTGATGCAGTCGTTGCGGCATGGCAGAAAGAGCGCAAAGAGCAAGAGGTGCTTGTAGGAGAAGATGAAATCATGCATGTGATCTCTAAAATCACCGGAGTGCCGTTGCAACGGATGGAGAAAAAAGAAACAGAACGTCTCTTGGCGATGGAAGAAGAGATAAAGGAAAAAGTGATTGGGCAAGAGGAAGCAGTGAAGGCGATCAGCCAAGCATTGCGTCGGTCTCGCGCTGATCTTAAAGATCCACGTCGTCCGATTGGTTCCTTTATTTTCCTAGGACCTACCGGTGTTGGAAAAACATTTTTGGCACGCACCTTGGCTGAATTCATGTTTGGCGATCCTGACTCCATGATTCAAATCGACATGTCGGAATACATGGAGAAATTTACTTCTTCGCGGATGATTGGTTCGCCTCCCGGATATGTTGGGCACGATGAGGGAGGGCAGCTTTCTGAAGCGGTGCGCCGTCGTCCTTATTCAGTGGTGCTCTTTGATGAAATTGAAAAAGCCCATCCCGATGTGATGCACTTGATGCTGCAGATTCTGGAAGAAGGAAAAGTCACCGATAGCCAAGGACGCAAAATTGATTTTAGAAATACAATCATCATCATGACCTCCAATGTCGGTGCCGAGATGATTAAGAAGCAGAATGTGATGGGCTTTGGAGCTCCTGACTTGGCAGGAAATCATGAAGCGTTGCGTGAAAAATTGATGGAAGAGGCCAAGAAAGCTTTCAAGCCAGAATTTTTAAATCGCCTCGATGATGTGATTGTCTTTCATCCTCTCGATAAGCCAGCCCTCACTAATATCATCGATTTGGAAGTGGCCAAGGTGGTCCAGCGGATCAAAAATAAAGACATCCATGTCACGCTCAATAAAGCCGCTCATGAACTCTTGATTGAAAAAGGATACGATCCTACCTACGGTGCTCGTCCGATGCGCCGTGCGGTCGAACGGCTGTTAGAAAATCCAATGGCCGAAGAGATTTTGCGTGGTACGATCAAGCCTGGAGATCACGTGGCGGTGAAGCGCGCTGGAGAAATTTTTTCTTTTAAGGTTAAGAAAACAGCTGCTAAAAAAGCAGGAGTTTTGGCAGAATAAAAATAATTAACCGCAAAGAGCGCAAAGAAAACGCAAAGAAAAAATCAGAAAACTTCTTTTAAAAGAATACCAATTTATCTAAATCTTCCATCAATCAAATTTGATTTTCTTGCAACGAACTCTTTGCGTTTTCTTTGTGTTCTTTGCGGTTAATTTTCTTCGTGCCTATCAAATCTCCAACCTTTTTGCGCGCGATTCTTTTTGATCTCGATGACACACTTTTAGTCGACGAAGCCGTTTCGTATGAGGCTTTGGAGGAGGTGGCTCGACAGGCCAAAGAAAAATTTCACATCGATCCGAATCTCTTTGTGAGCAATGCGGTAGCGATAGCACAAGCATTGTGGCAAGTAGAAAAGTGTTATCCTTTTTGTCGTTCGATTGGAATTAGTGCTTTCGAAGGGCTTTGGGGAAATTTTTTGGGAGATTCAAAAGAATTAACAAGATTGCGGAAATGTTCTCAGCGATATAGAGAACAAGTTTTTCTGATAGCGTTGCATGCTCAACGATCACGTATTTCAAATTCAAAAATCGTTGCGCGCTCGTTAGCGCAACAATTCAGTCTTATTCGCCGTCAGCAACAACGACTTTTTCCAAAGACGAGGGAAGTGCTCGAGCAGCTTTCTTCGCAATTTAAATTAGGGCTCTTAACCAATGGGGCTCCTGATTTGCAACGTGAGAAAATTGCCGCTTCAGGATGTGAGGATTTATTTTCAGCAATTATCATCTCAGGTGAGTATGGCGTTGGAAAGCCAGAGCCAGCTATCTTCGCACACCTGCTCCAAAAACTTGGAGTGATCTCTAGCGAGGCGATGATGGTGGGAAATAGTCTCGAGCGAGACATTGCTGGAGCGCGTGCAGCAGGGATGATTTCGGTCTGGATGAGGCTTCCAGGAGAAGAAGACCCTTCCATGATCGTGCCTGATTTTACCATTAGCCATTTGGGGCAGTTGTTAGAAGTTATTTAAAATTTTCATTCCAGCTTGACCCGCTAAGAGTTCCAACGTTCAATAGCAAAGATTCTGTCCAAATGCTACTGCTGCGGCGCAGGACTGCGTCACTCCGGTGCTCGCGTCCTCGAGTATGTTCCTATAACTGCGGGTCTGTACTCCTCGTTCCTTGTCCTTCATCTACAGTAGCTCATTTTGACTAGACTCTTTACTTGCACATGGTTCATTTTTTCAAAAAAACTTTCTTTAAGACTTGCTTGATGCTTGTTCTTCATTGCTTGCTGCTAGCTGTCTTGCAAGCGCAAGCGGATGCTCCTGCCCCCGCAATGCCGATCATCAAGGAGATTAACGTGCAGTTTGTTGGGGCTTCTACGTTGAGCAAGGAACGTGTTTTAGAAAGTATTGCAACGAAGGTAGGACAATCTTTCAACGATCGTATGGTCGATGAAGATGTTAAAGTCCTTTATGCTACAGGGCAGGTTTCCAACGCGCGCATTTTTGCAGAGCCAATGATGGGAGGATTAAAAGTGACTGTCTTGTTGGAAGGACGTCCAAAAATCGAAGAGGTTCTTATTGAAGGTTCCTCTGCAATCCCGATGAATAAAATCCGAAAGGAGATAGCTACGAAGCCAGGAGATGCCTACAGCGAAGAAAGGATTGGCGATGATCGTCAAAAAATTATCAAACTTTACGAAGATAAAAATTACACCAAGGTCAAGGTTGATACTTCTGTTTCGGAGCTCAAAGAGAGCAAACGGATGAGAGTTATTTTTCGGATTCAGGAAGGACCTAAGCTCGTCGTTCGAAATATTAGTTTTGTTGGAAATCTTTCCGTTTTGCCAAAAGACATCACCAAGGTCATGAAGACAAAAACGGCTAATCTACTTTCGTTTTTGACAAAAGATGGACGCCTTGTTCCGGCACAGATGGACGAAGATGAAGAAGCGATTCGGACACTCTATCAAAATCGCGGCTTTGCAGATATTAAGGTGACTGATGTGAAAACAGAGTCCGATGGTGACAAAGGAATTAATTTAATTATTACGGTGGTCGAAGGACCGCAGTACCGGCTGCATCATTTGAGCATTGAAGGAGCTAATGTTGTGACTGCAGCAGCATTGGAGCAGGACCTAAAAATGAAATCAGGATCGCTCTATACGCCTGATGGAATGGGGGCGGATTTGAAAAAGTTGCGTGATGCTTATGGAGCTAAAGGTTACGTCGATATGAATGTGCAGCCTCAAGTCACACCGGTGAGCGATGGTCAAATTGATTTGACCTATCACATTGATGAAGGAGTACAGTCTTATATTAATTTAATTTCGGTGCAGGGAAATACTTTCACTAAAGACAAGGTTATTCGTCGTGAAATGGCGGTAACACCCGGAGCACTTTACGATTCTACTTTAGTTGACTTGAGTAAATCGCGACTGATGAACCTTAACTATTTTTCCAAGGTTGATATGGTTCCAGAAGATACTTTGGTTCCAGGCCGTAAAGATATCAAAGTCATTGTTGAGGAGAAAAAAACAGGATCGTTAACCTTCGGTGCTGGATATAGCACGGTTGACAGTTTGATTGGTTTTGCCGAGTTGCAACAATCGAATTTTGATCTCTTTAACTGGCCTGATTTTACCGGTGGTGGACAACGATTTCGGACACGTGTTCAATATGGTATTCAACGAAAAGATTTCGAGGCGTCGCTTACGGAGCCCTGGTTCATGGGGTATCAGCTTTCGCTTGGCGGCCAATTTTTTTATCATGAAGCGAATTACTTGAGTACCGTTTATAACCAGTCCAATCTGGGAGCCGCGATTCAGCTGCGTAAGGCGCTCACACCGCTGCTGGCAGCCAATCTCGAATATCGGCCTGAGCAGGTCAGGATTTTTAATGTCCAAACAGCTTCGGTTCCTTCTACCAGTCCCATCCAAACGGATGCCAACAATAGTCCCTATTTTAAAAGTGCGATCATGGCTGGCTTGAACTACGATACTCGCGACAGCCTTTTCTTAACGCGCAAGGGAGAAAAAGTGGACTTTACTTTCTTTGGTGCTGGAGGTGGTTTAGGAGGCAACGTTCAAGATTATGGATTGCGATTGGATGGGCAGAAATTTTTTCAACTTCCTTGGGATTGTATTCTTCAGCTGAAAGGTTCTCTTGCCGCTGTGAATTCCTGGGGTAGTGGTTCTAAGGGAACCGCAACACCTCCTATCTTTGATGAACTCTATCTCGGTGGTGCTAATGATATGCGTGGTTTTTTCTATCGCAGAGTGAGCCCTGTTGATAGTAACAACAATTTTATTGGTGGTAACTCTCTTGGTTATGGAACGGCAGAGACGACCTTTCCTATTTTTCCTCGCGTCCGCGGCGCTGTCTTCACGGACTGGGGTTTTGTAAATCCTGGTTCTTACGCTTATGATTTTTCTAATATGTGTGGCGACGTTGGTATTGGTGTGCGCCTCGAACTGCCGATCGGACCTGTTCGCATCGACTGGGGTTATCCTGTGCAATGCCAGTCGTACAACAAGTCGAACGGACAGTTTAATTTTACGGTTGGGTACCAATTTTAAAATTCTATTGAACGTTTTCACTCTTCAGGGGTCTAATAAATATATGAAAAAATCATCCTCGCTTCTTCTTGTTTTATTAATGGCTTCTAGCGTTTTGGCTCAGGAGCAGAACAAAGCAATCACCACGGCGGCAGCCGATCCTTCTTCTAATCTGATTGTTAATGGCCGTGTTGTCACTGATGCTGATAATGGCAAAACTATCAAGCTTCATGTTGGCAAAGAACTTGGCGTTGATCTTCCCAATGAGCGTCATTACGTCAGTGGTGATGAGAGCTACGGACTTGAATCCGTTTCCACAGTTTCTTTTGATGGATCTTCTGCTGAAGGTGTTCTCAACGTAAAAACTTTTGATCTAGGAGATGGCTCTACTCTTCAAAATGACAGAAGTTTTGTTGCTGCTGCCATAGGTGGCACCACCTTGTCCTACAAACGTATGACGAGTTATGTTGGGCATGGAGGTTGTGGTACTCCGCTGTGCATTGAGGTAGAGACAATTTCTTTTAACATCATTGTTAAATAGAGTCGTTCTCCGCTGATTTTTAAACTAACGCCTTTCAAGAGCTTTTTGGAATATCATATTCCAAAAAGCTCTTTTGCTTGGCGTGATAAATTTTTAAAAGTCGGACATCGGCGTGAGGTCCAGGAAGACCTCGGTCAAAGTCATAATAAGCTGATGGATAAATAATCTTTTAAAAAAAGATAGACGTATTTCGATCGTTGTTGTAAAAAAGTTTGATGAATTTTACAAAAGATCTTCAAGAAGCAAATGTTTTAA
>JAPLTJ010000161.1 GCA_026398175.1 Verrucomicrobiia bacterium
AGCTCCTCTTCGCTACGCTCAGAGTTCACTCGAAGCCTTCCGTTCACCCCTCTAAAATCGCCACAACTCTTGCTAAGTTTACCAACTTCCAACGGAGTCATTATAACTGTCGTTGAGGGGAATTATAATTGTCGTTGACGACGCAAACAACGCTTACTCCAAATCGGACTTTCGATGGTTGCTCTAGAGGAGCAGCCGATCGCTTCTAGAGAACTAGAAGAACATAACCGCCAAAAATCAACCGCTGCTTGGACAGAGGAAAGCAGACTTCAAGCCAGGCAAGAAGCTGCTCGAGATTACAATCATCTAGATCCTGCTAGAGCTTACCAGTTTATATGTAAATTTGCTAATAGCGGCAGTGGAGGTTCTTCTGCTGGCTCCTTCAGCTCCTATAATTCGGATCCTGGTGGTGTTCAGTATTGGAACAACCGAGGGCAATAGCTAGCAGCTCAACAGCAGCAGATGTTTAATCAACAGGATGCTAATTTCATTTACAATTTAAATCGTCCCGCTTGGTCCATGCCAAGATAATTGGGATCTACGCCCTTGTAGAACTAACCATGGACGACATGTCTTGAGCAACGGCTTGTAAATTTGAACGGATCTCTCCTGCTACCGCCTCGGTATTGCTGAGTCCTGCTGACAGTGATTGTTCTGTAGCTCCTTGTACCTGCGCTGCAGCTGAATCTCTGGTTGCTTGGGCTTGATTAATTTGATCCTCCATGTTTCCAGCCGAGTTAAAGACCTGTGAAACGGCCATGGCACCACCTGCATAAATCTGGTGCTGTTGCATTCTATTTTGATAAGCTCCAGTCCAAGCTTGAGAGTTTTTATTGACTTGCATCTTAGCAACATTGGCTTTAAAAGTTTCAGCTGGTTTTTGGAGCATTTCATCCTGGGTACCTGCCTCTCCCTTTTTATGAGCTTCAGCATATTTCTCTTTATCAGCATCACTCCAATTGCTCTTGATCGCTTCCTCTGCTTTATCCTGAGAAATATGAGCGCCAGGTTTGATTCCTTGTTTAGAAAGATTAGCAATGGATGTAGTGCTATCACCTGTCCGTGTGTCGTGAAGGGTTCTAGCTTCCCTATTGTAGAATGCGGTTGCCTGTTCAGGAGTATTAATGGGTCCTTTTAGAGCAGCCTTTGCATCAGCATTGGCTTGTACGTGTTCGGCACTACCTTCATATGGACCTGGGAGCTTCGTCCCATTAGGGTAATACTGCGCATTATTTAGGGATTTCTGTGAAAGCTCAGCCTGTTGGTGTATAGAGGCTGCTTGCTCTTTAGTCATAGTCCCCCCTGATACATGTTGACTAGAAGACTGCTTCGTCTCATTGATTTTTGCTTGCGCCTCAGCCGTGCTTTGTTTAGTAAATGATGCGGGGTTAGTAGCTTTTTCAGTCTCAGTCAAACTCGAATCTGAAGTTCTAGTCATAGTCAACTCCTGCTGACTCATCGCCTCAGTCTCTGCACTATCTCCCGCTTCAGAAGCCTCTCCAACGCTACCCATTGAATAAGCAGTCGACAGCATGCTTACTGCAAGCCCAGTAACAGCCATTGTCATCATCATATCAGCTCCCTTTACCATAGCAGCGGCTTGAGTATTGGTATCACTCGCCTGTAGGCTAATCGCATCAATCATCGAGGCTTGCTGCTGAGCCATGGTTGCACTCTGCTGATTAGTTAACATTCCCAGTTCATTCATGATGGATGATAAATCATCCGTATCATCAGGTGGTGGTGGGGGCTCTGTACTGCCAGTGCTGCTGCCACTACCACTATCCTCCTTAACAGAAGGAACACCGCCACCTGAAATCGTTGTCGCTGTATTGTTTGTGACAGCTCCACTAGAACTCACTGTCTCAGATGTCATGGTTGTGATAGTTGCCCCCGTTGAGCTTTCCTCTCTAGAAACACTGCTACTGGCATTAGGCGCAGATCTTCCTTCAGGCCTTTTTCCTTTTACTTTACCTTTTCCTTCGCCTTTAGCTTTTTCTTCTTTTTCACCTTTTTCTCCTTTTTTCGCTCCGCCAGTATCTCTGCCGCCTTTTATCTTTCCTTCCGAAGAACCTGCTCCTAACTGACCACTTACATCGGATGCAAAAGTATTTGTTATGTTGCTAATTTGATCCAGATCGCTGACAACATTTCCAAGGGAAGTTATCATCGCTCCAGGAGCCATACCTGCAGGAGCTGCTCCTAAAACACTTTCCGCATCCATTCCCAGCCCAGAAAGACCCGATGTTGACATAGCACTTTGTACTTTTGGATCGACAACGAGGGAATTGACTCCGGTTGCTGTCAGCGCTCCCTTAGAGGCATTAACACCCGAGCTCGATCCCCCTACGGTTTTATTTCCTGTTGGTGCCGAAGTCGCAGTTGTTCCTGTTTGTACGGAAATATCTCCTCCTATTTGACTAGGTGGTGGAAGAGTTGGGGCAGTATTAAAAGAAAGGTTGGAGTAGTCGGCCATAACGATGATGAGTTGATTTTATTAATGAAATTACCAATGGGTCTGTTGATGTTTTTTCTCTTGGTAGCAAAAAAATTTCTGGGGTTCTGTTTTTTGATCGCTAGAAGAATCTGCTTCGGAGAGCTCGGCAAGAGGATCCGCTGTTTCAAGGTATTTTAACGCTTGTGCTATTTTATGAAGTGCAGCATAGCAATCACGCGTGTAAAAAATCGATGGCCGATTTTCGGAATCTAAACGTACGGTGAGATGATGGCAAAGGATCGCTTCGTTCGAAAAATCCAGTCGATCCAAAGAAGCAGCCAGGCCTTTCCACGCGCGCAAATCAAAGCTGCTATAAAATGCGAAGGTCTGAAAAAAAATGACCTCCTCTTCGTGTTTTTCAAGAGCATAACAATTATAGGCTGCAGCATAAAGCGCCTCTACGTCTTGCTCGCTTAGCCCTTGCTCTTTATAAAACGGTTTGTTGTTTGTCTTCACAGCTTCACTAATGGCTGTGACTAACGCTGGCTTTTCCCTCAGCATCTGCTGAAGAGCCATAGCCACTCGTTGCAGCCTAGGATAACGGCTGAAAGCATTCTCAGTATGTTTGGTTTTTTGAAGCATTATCAAGATGGTGGGAATCCTCTACCAGCACGACGCTTTCTAGAAGACTCTTATTATGAAAAAAAATCAATAAAAATTTTTATAACCACCTGTTACACGAATTGACTCATAAATAATGACACCGTAGCGAGTGAGATAGGAAGGCGAAAAAAGGGTCGTTGCCTCATAAATAATGACACCCAAAAAAAGGGGATGTCTATGAGTTCAATTATCCAAAAAGAGATGCTACCCAGAATGAGGTGGCGATATGCCAGACGTGGAAAAAAAGGAAAGACGTCGCTCATCAATGAGCTTTGTGAGCAATGGGGGTATGAGAGAAAGTACGCCATCAAGCTGCTTAAGGGAACATTGCTCGGTTAAGCAACATTTTTTCTGTAAAATTGGAAAGAGAGGGATGAAAAAGTTAGAGGTGAAGGGTTAGTTTTTAGCGGAGGAATTGAGGTTTGAGGTAAGCATTGGAGGATTCCCACTCATCGGATAATTCCATGAGGATGGCCGAAACGAGACGGAGGCAAGATGCCTCGTTGGGAAAAATGGAAGTGCCGCGAGTTCTTCTACGGATCTGTTTGTTGATCATTTCACAAGGATTAGAAGTTCGAAGACGTTGTCGGATGGGCTCTGGAAAAGCAAAGACAGTAAATCCATCAGGCAGGTTAGGTTCCATCCAAGCAGCAAGCTTTGGAGCCGCAGTGGAATATTTTTCAACAGCGGCAGCGAGTTTTTGAGTAGCAAGGGCAAGAGATTCGGCATTAAAAATAGAACGAATATCAGCGGCTACCGATGTTTTCATTTTCTGTTTTGGAACATAGCCTTGAGCATTTTGCTGAAGATGAAATTGGCAACGATTCCAAGGAACACCAGAAAATACAGCTGCTAAGGCTGCTTTGAGGCCTTCGTGAGCATCGCTAGTAATAGAACCAGCAGGAAAAAGACCACGCTTTTTTAAGCTGGAAAGAAAATCGCGCCAGTGAACTTCAGCCTCGGAGAGAGAAATCGAAGTTTCAAGAATTGTCCTTTTTCCATCATGCGATCGAATACCAATGGCTGTGAAAACGGCACAGGATCTAACGATGCCGGCAAGACGTATTTTTTCGTAACGGGCATCTAAAATCAGATGAGCGATAGGAGGAATAGGTCGGTTTCTCCAGGCTTCCAGCATGGGATCAAGTTCGGCAGTGGCACGGCTGACTTGAGTGGAAGTCACTTCCAGTCCACATAGCGCTTTAAGAACATTGGTCACACGACGCGTAGAGACGCCTTGCAAATACATTTCAGCGATAGCAATGGTGAGAGCTTTTTCAGAACGTTGACCACGTTCAAGAGCATTGGGATAAAATGGAATATCGCTATTGCGGATCGTTATATTGACGTAGAATTAAAAGAACGTGCTGCATCGGCGAAAAAAGGTTGAAAAATGAGACTACGTAACTCCTTGAAAATCTCCAAAAATTCAGATGAGGACTCATAACTTAATATTTTGTAGTACAATCAGTTGCAAAGTGACTTGGTAAATAGGGCCTGTCCGAACGAGCTGCAATCCTCTGCTTAAGATGTTTCGAAGGCTAAAAAATATGGACATAAGCAACGAAATTCGCTGTTATGCCCAAAATTGATACGTTATGATAAGGTATGAATTTTACAAAGACCGTACC
>JAPLTJ010000151.1 GCA_026398175.1 Verrucomicrobiia bacterium
AACTACTGGTCCAGTTTTTGGGGTCCACCTCTAATCATCGAACCAGAAAAATTCTTGGAGGAAAGACGACCTACGAAGTTTTTTTTGGAAAAGAAATTTTCTCAGCCATGTGCTTTCAAGGCCTACATTGGTAGAAACAATGAGCTTTGCCGGGCAGACACGTAGGAGCTGCTCGCTTTCCAGTTCCTACTCTCAATTCCAACCTAACAAAAAGCAACACACCTTTGAGTAACCCATAGTGCTAGCTTTTCAGAGCAGAGTATTGCACTTCACTTTTGAATCGGCGAAACGATTAAATATGTGACGACTCATTAAATAAATGGATGAGTATCTACTGCCGACTTATTTGCACTCTCCATCACGCTAATGATATGATAACATTCTGGGGGGGGAGAGAAAACACAGTCCTGAGCTATATGAAGACAGGGAGCTTCTTATATTTTGCCTCTAAAAGCAACTTTTTTCAAAAAGAAGTGACTGCTTGATAAAGAAAACCTTTAAGATATTCCGTCTCGGGAATATTAATCGCAATCGGATGATCTGGACTTTGACTGAACGTCGCTAGTTTTCTAGCAGACCGCCGAGCCTCATGGAAAGCCTCAGCGACGCTCTCATGAAATTCTGAAGCAGAGACATGATGAGAACAGGAAAAGGTTGCTAGCAGCCCATCTTTGGAAAGAAGCTGCGCCGCCTTCAGGTGAAGCTCTCGATAACCCCTCAACGCCTCTTTGATGTTTTTACGTGTTTTGGAAAAAGCAGGAGGATCGAGAATAATGAGATCATATTCTTCCTGACGCCGTGCAGCATGACTCAGAAAATCAAAAACATCAGCACCGACAATTTTTAGTTGAGCTTGATTTGTTGCTGCATGTTTTTCAATCCGAGGTAAATTCTGAACTCCCGATTCAACCGCAGTGACAGCACTCGCTCCTGCGCGAGCACAGGCAATGGCAAAGGCTCCTTGATTAGAAAAACAGTCAAGCACACGTCGGCCCGAAGCCCAAGCTGCGACAGCACCGTAGCTGGCAACTTGATCAAGATAAAATCCTGTTTTTTGTCCCCCTAAAAAATCGAGAGAGAATTTCATTCCTGCAATCGTCACGGTTTCTTCTGGTGTTTCATTTCCTAACAACAGACCAACACGAGATTCAAGCCCTTCTAATGCGCGAGAGGAGGCATCATTGCGTTCCACGACTGTCGTCACGCCGAGGACTTCACTTGCTGCTTGAGCAATCATTTCGCGTCGTTGATCCATGGCCATCGTGAGCGTTTGCAAAATTGCGACGGAGCCATATCGATCAATGATCACGCCAGGCAATCCATCGCTTTCGCTCCAAACAACACGTCGTACCTGTGGATCAATTTTTAATTGATCACGAAAAAGTTGAGCGCGTTCTATGCGACGACGAAAAAAATCAAGGTCCAGATCTTGCCGTTGATGAGAAAACCTCCGAGCAACAATTTGCGATCCTCCATGATAAACAGCACTTCCCAGCATGCGATCACGCCCATCCTTAATAGAAATTACGGATCCATTTTCAGGATTTCCAAAAACTTTTAAGACCTCTGTGCTGTAAACCCAATCATGACCATGAAGAATACGAGATCGAGGACGAATAATGATGCCAGCCATAGAAAGAGATTACAGGTTGTAGGTTGCAGGTTGCAGCAATTTTTTCCGACGCTGCGCATCCTCGATAAAAGTTTGCTGAACATTAAAGCGCTCCCCAGTGATAGGTAAAGAATGATAGTACCCATCTTGATCCATCACACGAGCTTTAACATTATCTTTCCAAAACCATTCTAAAATTTCTTCCACATGAGCTTTTACATCATTGTTCAATAATGGAAAACAAGTTTCCACACGACGAAAAAGATTGCGCGGCATCCAATCGGCGCTGCTCAGAAATAATTCGGGCACCCCTCCATTTTCAAAACGCAAGATGCGACTATGTTCAAGAAAACGTCCTACGATACTCCTGACTTCGATGGTCTCACTAACTCCAGGAAGACCAGGGCGTAAGCAACAGATACCTCGCACCAGAAGTTTGATCGAAACACCTGCTTGAGAAGCTCGATAAAGTGCCTTGATCATTCCTTCTTCCACGAGAGCATTCATCTTGAGGTACATTCCCGAAGGCCTTCCCGCCTGCGCGTGTTCGATTTCCCGATCAATCAACGCAAGAAGTCTTTCTCGAATCACATAAGGCGCCAAGATGAGTTCTTTCATCTCTGGTAATTTAGAAACTCCCGTTAGAACATTGAACATCGCCGCCAAATCAGCGGTCAAAGATTCTCGAGAGGTGAGCACTCCTAAATCCGTGTAAATACGAGCTGTAGAGGGATGATAATTGCCAGTTCCTAAATGAGCGTATCGGCGAATCACTTCTCCTTCTTGTCGCACAATGAGCATCGCCTTAGCGTGCGTCTTCAACCCTGAGAGTCCGTAAATCACATTGATGCCAGCCTCTCGCATCATGCGAGCCCACTTGATGTTGGCAGCTTCATCAAAACGCGCTTTTAATTCGATGACCACCGTCACCTGCTTTCCATTGCGTGCAGCGGTGATGAGTGAAGAAACCAAAGGAGAATCAGTGCTGGTGCGATAAAGCGTCTGCTTGATCGAGATAGTGTAAGGATCTTCGGCCGCATGCCCTAAAAAATCAGCAACGGTTTGAAAACTATCATACGGATGATGCAATAAAATATCTCTCTTGCGCAGGTGCCAAAAAATATCGGCTTCCTCACTCAATGAAATGACGCTAGCAGGACTAAAACGTTCTTCGCGGAGATCAGGACGATCTAACTCAAATGCTAGCGGTAAAAACTGTTTTAAATTGATGACCTCTTTAAAAAAATAGAGATCACTTTCATGAAGATGAAAAAGATGGAGCAGTCTTTTGGTGATCACCTCAGGACAGATCGCCTCCATTTCAAGGCGAATAGGGGCATTACGATGAACATGCCTTAACTCTTCTTCAATGGCGTTCAGAAGATTGTCCGATTCCTCTTCATCAATTGTTAGATTGCTATTGCGAGTCAGACGAAAAAGATAAACTCCCTTAATGGTCATCCCACAAAAAAGATCATTCAGATGTTCCCTGATGATGCTTTCCAAAAAAACAAATTGGTTTTTTTGAGATTGCCCAGAGCGAGAAAACGGGAGGAGGAGTGGCAGTGCTGTTGGAATCGGCACCATCGCTAGATCAGCGTTCATCCCCTCTCCCTCGAGCAAGACGATCAAGCTCAAACTCAAGTTGGGCAATTGAGGGAAAGGATGCGACGGATCAATCGCCAGCGGCGTCAGCGTTGGAAAAATAAATTTCCGAAAATAATTAGAAAAATATTTTTTCTCTTCTTCAGGAAGTTCCGAGTAGCGATGAAAAGAAATTTTTTCTTGATTCAACGCCGGCAACACTTCTTCATTCCAACAACGATATTGATCTCCCACTTGTTGATGAATCCTCGCTGCAAGAGCTGCAAGCTCTTCCTTCGGCGTCATTCCATCAGCTCCTATGGCGATGTGATGGCTTTGATATTGCTGCCTGAGCGCGGACATGTGCACTTCAAAAAATTCGTCTAAGTTTGAACTGACAATCGCAAGAAATTTCAACCGCTCCAACAACGGATTCTCTTTTTCAAAAGCCTGATCGAGCACACGCTGATTGAACTCGAGCCAGCTCAATCCACGATTGAGAAAGAGTGAGTCTTGTTGTTGCGTTTTCATAAAAAGGATCTCTCATGATAAAAGAAGATCATCAGATGAGGAAAGCGGGAAATGAGGATTATCTCATTTGTACTGTTGCCTCATAAGTTTTGAAACCTGAGGGAAAGAAATGAAGCCAAAAAACAGGGAGGGGATTTCATTTTTTTAACTCTATCTGTTCTTAGAAAGCCCCTTCAGATGCAGTTGATGTTTCTGGAGTTCTTACCAACTGAATAATATTCCACAAGGTTCCGTAGACAATATTCCTAATGGCATTATTAGTTATTAATTTTCCTGCTATGCCTTTAAATTCAGCCGTGACTTCGTACGCAGCAAGTAATTTATCTTCGTGTGGCACAACTGTAAAAGCTCCTTTAAATGTTTCCACATAGGTAGCGTCGCCTGTTTTTTCAAAAGAAATTTTTTCTCCATCCCCCTCAACTGAAAGCCGCTCACTCTTCATCGAAACAGCTTCTTGAAATACCTGCCTTCCAAGAAGCGGAACATCTGCATCTACTTGGAAAATATAATTTGCAGTAGTATGTGGAGACAACATCTTGGTAACCTGCACGTCAGCGCATCTTGGTAAAATCTTTGTCGCCTGAGAAGGATCCCAATAGAGAGCAGCAGCACCTCTTTCATCAGCTTCTAAAAGATAATAAGCAGTGAAGGTGGAAGGCTTATAGTAGGTTATTCCATAAGATTTGTATGACTCACCTTTTGTTTCGGTAACAACAACCCTCCCTTCATCAAGCCTACTTTTTTCTTCCCTAGAAAGTTTTGTGTAGAGCGCTGCTGGTGGCCCCACTACGAATGGCTCTGCTGCTGATTCCACCAACGGCAGCTCTTCTCTCACTGTCGCGGATAAATGATCTTCCTTAATATTAGCTTCCTCAGCACCGTCACGACAACTTGCTTCCCGAGCAAGGGTCCTGCTGCTTGCTTCGTTAGCGAGATCACGTTGAGAAGGTGCGCGTTGATCTTTTAAGAAAGTGATACGCAAAACAGGTGGTTCAACAACGTGCAATTCTTCAGCATGAATTGTTTCTTGCAATTCTAAGAGCACATCCTTGCGCTCCTCATCAAGTTCTTCATTTTCAAATTCTCCATAGTCAGCTGAACTAGCTGCTTTTTTTAAAGCAGGTTTTCCTGTTCCCTCTTGAACTCCTTTTGCATCATGAGCAATTATTGCTGGCGGAACACTTGCGGACATCTGCTGCTCCACATCTATCAGTGAGGGGCTTGTTATATTGCGAATAGTGTACCTGACTCCAGAAACCGGAGGGCCTTTAGAAATTCCCTCATCCAATGCCGAGTGGCTTACAATGAGCCTCCGATCAGGAGATCTAACCAGAGAGGGCTTAGCTGGCATCTTTTTAGAATCACTGACGCTCTCATTTTCTTCAACGGTGATCACAAGGCCAAGCCCACCATGATCAAACAGCGTATTTGGAAATTCATTTTCAAGTTCTCCATAGTCAGTATCACTAACTGAACTAGCTGCTTTTTTTAATAAAGCAGATCGCCCTGCCTCCTCTTGAACTCCTTTTGCATTATGAGCAGCTATTGCTGGAATAATAGCCGCGGATATCTGCTGCGCTCCACCTAACGCCGAAGGGCTTACGATGAGCCTACGCTGAGTATAGTTGACTCCAGCCGTTGGAGGAGCACCTGAAGCTCCCCTAACAGTCGAGGGTCGGATCTCTCTTGGCTGCACTACTGCCCCAACAGCAGACGATGAAATCACCTTAGCTGTACCACCAGCCTGAATAGTTCTGAGCTTTAGCTCTGATGTTAATTTTTTTCTTATATCAGCACTATTCATTCTAGCTCCAGATGGGATTTTAGAAATCATGCTTTTCATCGCAGTGTCCAAAATTTCTTTTTGCGCGTTCATGTCGCCCTCAACTTCAGCTCGCGCCCATTTCTCCATCGTTGCTCTATCAATAAACTGCATGTTCCTCATTTTGGAAAAATCCAACGGCTGTTCCTCCCCTTGTTGGACGGCCGGTTCCTCAGGCAATCTTGACCCATCACCTCTTGCGACACCAGCTGAAGCATTTTCATCCATTCCGTTAGGAGCAGTCGAAACGCGCAACTTTTCTTTTCCTTCTGCTGAAGCAAAAGGGTCAGAACCTTTTTCTTCACCTCCCTCCATCGGCCATCCATATAACGGAATTGATGTAAAAAAAATTACAAAAAGGAGAATAAGGGGGAGGACTATCTTTGAGGACATAGATGAATGAATATGAAAATTTTTAGTGCTGCAGTGAATTTTCTCTTTTTTTATTTCGTACAGCATTTTTTGAATTATTCCATCTCCACATGATTAGAAAGCATCTTATCCCCATCAAAGTGAAAAAAACCTTTGAATGTTTTTCCTTCCAACATGCCGGGAAGCCAGTACTGATCATCTTCCCACATCTCGTGAAAAGGAATTTTTGCTTGATGAAACCAATGAGGAATGGCCTCCGCGGTTTCCTGCGGCTCTCCTTCATGATCTTCAGCAAGAAAGACCACGGTGTGCAGCGCTCCAGAAATACCATCTTCAAATTGCTGAGGCTCGCCAGTTTTCTCATCCACAAATTGAAAAGAAAGTTCTCCCATCATTTTCAAATCGCGTGGCGTCACTCTCAATTCTTCTTGAACCTCCCGCACAGCCGCTTCTAATGCGGTTTCCCCAGATTCCAAGTGCCCGCCAGGTCCATTGATTTTCCCAGCACCAATCCCACGCTTTTTTCGAATCAACAAAATTTCTTCGCCACGGCGGATGAAACAAAGACATGTTAGGGCTGTTGGCTTCCACTCTTGCCAGAAGACTTTCTCTTCAGGCGTCATTAGATCATTGCTTCTGCTTCCGACAACCCTTCGCCGTCACGAATAGATTCTAGCTGACGTTGAGCACGACTCCGAGAATGAGGCCTGTTGCGAACACGCATGATAAAGCTAGCCGCAATCGGAACAGCAACAATAATTCCAGCAGTCAAGAGCATGATGGAAGTGCGATGACGAGCACGTTTGCTCATCTTATCAGCCAGGAGCAACCCAAGTCCACAGCCAGCTGCAGCTTGAGTGATCGCAATCGTCCCTGACACAGGCAGATTTTCTGAAAAATTCGAAAGTGAAAGTTGAGACATGTTCCGAGCCTAGCTATTTCAAGCTGTAAAATCAACTGAAAGGATTCACAGGGATGGAAGCGATAGAAGGGATAAAGAAAAATATTATTTGCAGTTTTAGTTTTTAAAATTAGATCTCAGTAGGTTTCATTGGTATTTTTAAAATTTTTATTTCGATTTACAAAAAATTCCTTTATCCCTTCTATCGCTTCCATCCCTGTGAATTTCTTCTCCTCTCTATCTATTCCATCGCTGTAATTTCTTTTTATGCAACAAACTCTCGGCATCGACTTAGGCTCCGTCAGGATTGGACTCGCTCTCAGCGACGACCTTGGATGGATGGCGCACCCTTGGCAGACACTTTCAAGATCCCCTCGCAGTGTTGAGGAAATCGTACGGCTTGCCTCAGAAAAAAAAGTCACCACCATCGTTGTGGGTCTTCCGCGAAACCTCAACGGAACCTACGGCCCTGCCGCTGAACATTGTCGTGCCTTCGCTCAAGAACTACAAAAGCAAACTGAAGCGAAGGTTGTGCTTTGGGACGAGCGCTTCACGACTGCGATGGCCTCACGTCAACTTCAAGAGGCTGGCCGCAATCAAAAACAGCAACGCGCTATCATTGATCAAGCGGCAGCGCAACAGATCCTGCAAGATTGGATGGATGCACAGCAACAGAATCTAGAGAACCTTGTATGAAAATGAGACTTTGCCTAAATTCTGCAATATGACATCCGATCACCTCACCGCAGAAAAACTCCTCGGCTTCACGTGGAGTTGTCCTGATCAACTTTTTCAATTTGATACTCCCAATCAAGAACGAGCTTTGTGGCGCCTAAAAAAACTTTTTCCTGAAATTGTTTTTGATGTGACTTTGTTAGAAGGGAATCCTTTCACGTTTCCCCAAGTTCAGACTTTATTAGATGGAACCACGGTGGGAGGACAAAAAATTTCTGATGCTGATCAAGTTCTCAATCAAGCAGCTTCTTTCAAAAAATTGATGACTCTTTGCAAGTCTGGCAATTTTGAAATGATAAAAAAAGTTGCTTGCGAGTTAAATGCGCTCGCAGCTAAAGGCGAATCACTCCAAGAAGGTATTTTTAGAAATGGCAATGTCGGCATTGCAGGAACTCAGTACCAACCTCCAGCAGCCGATCAGCTTGATGCCATCTTTCAAGAACTCTGCAAAGCTCAAGATCTTCTTAACAACTCAATGGAACGAGGCATTGCCACTTTTCTTTCTTGTGCCAAAAATCAATTTTTTTGGGATGGCAACAAACGCACTGGTCGCCTCCTTATGAATGGCATTCTTCTTATGGCTGGTCAGGATATCATCACGGTGCCAGCCAGATGCCGAGAGGAGTTCCACACGAACATGATTCGCTTCTATCAAAGCAATGATGCCTCAGAAATGTTTTGCTTTATGGCGCGACAACAAATTAGTCAACGGTTCTCGTGAGATTAAAATTAACGATCGCCTATGATGGTTCTCATTTTGCTGGCTGGCAGAGTCAAAGCCATGGCAACACCATTCAAGACGCCATTGAAAAAGCCTTCGTCGAGATTGTGGGTCATCGCATTGTTCTGCATGGTGCAGGTCGCACCGATGCTGGGGTTCATGCTCTAGCTCAAGTTGCTCATGCCAATATTGGTGACATCACGGGAAAAATGAGAGATCCGCAACGTTGGCTCACGGCCCTCAATGCCTCACTGTCACCAACGTTGCGTGTCTTAAAAATTCAACGTGTTTCTGAAAAATTCCATGCTCGATTTTCAGCTAAGAGCAAAACGTACCGCTATCTTATTTGGAATGACACGCTCTTGCCTCCACTCCTGCATCAACGTGCCTGGCAGCTGCACGGCCCCATCGATATCGCTCTTTTAAAAAAATGCGCCAAGGCGATCACAGGCACTCATGATTTCCGTAGCTTTACCGCAAGGTCAGGAGCCGCTCGTGAAAATACGACACGCACGCTTCACTCCGTTCAAATCATACGACGTGGTAAAGAAGTGCGGCTTACATTTAGCGGAAATGGATTTCTCTATCACATGGTTCGCATGCTTGTCGGAGCGATGATCCGAGTTGCTCAAGGAAAAATGTCTTATCAAGAATTTCTGGAGCGCCTCCATGAAAAAAAGCTGCCTAAGGCTCCGTTCACGGCTCCAGCCTGTGGACTTTACTTGATGAAAATTAGTTATTAGGTCAGTTGGCAGAAAATTTAAAACGACACGTATTACGAAAGAAAAATCTTCTTCACTTCGTTATTTTAAAATAACATTACCTTTTCTAATGAACCAGCGAGCTGAACATAACTGCGAACTGCCAACTGCCAACCGCCAACTAACTACCAATGGAACATTGGTAGTTTTACTCATTCTCCTTTGCGGATTTTTTGCGCAGGCTCATGCAGAACTAACAGACGCTGAAAAGCGCGCCGCGTTTTTAAAAAGCCAGTCTTCTGCCACTGCCTCAACCTCTCCTCACAAAAAGAAGCATCACTCTAATTCCTCTTCCAGCTCTTCTTCCAAAAAACATCATTCTGCTTCATCGACAACAACGCAGCATCACCGAAAACATTCTTCCACCAGCACTCATCATGCTGTCACTCCCAGCTCGGACACGAGCCACGATGTGATTATTCCCATCAATCCCTCCACTAAAAATGCCACTGCTCCTATTACGATTGAAAAGTCCGGTATTCTAAAAGATCAAGGATTGCAGCCCATGCCAACACCATTGCCTCATAAAACAACTGGTTGGTGGATCTTTAAACATGATGAGACCACGGGCTATTCGTACAGCTACTTAACACCAGCTATCCGTCGAGCTATTGATCAAGCCCATGTCCGTCGCGGCCGCTGGAAATATATTGTCGTGCACAACAGCGGATCACGTGTCGGAAACGCTCGAATTTTTGATGTTTATCATCGTCGCGTCCGTCACATGGTGAATGGACTGGCCTATCACTTTGTCATTGGCAATGGACATGGCTCTGGAAATGGTCAAATCGAAGTTGGTCATCGCTGGACCGCTCAGCTCAATGGCGGCCATGTTGCGAGTGATTATTTGAACGACATCGCCCTTGGCATCTGCCTTGTTGGTGATTACAACCGCGATGTGCCAAACAAGGCCCAGATCATTGCCCTCAATGAACTCATCACCTACTTGAGATATCGCGTCGGTCGTGTTCAAGGAAAAGAATCGATTGTCAAAGCTCACAAAGAAATTAATCCACGGCCGACTGACTGCCCTGGTCGTTACTTCCCCTATGGATGGATGCATCGGCAGTTTGATAAATAGAAAAATTTCATTCACAGGGATGGAAGCAATGAAAGGGATAAAAGAAAGTTTTTAAAAAGCGAAATAAAGATTTAAAAAATACGGATAAAAATTATTGGATCTAATTCAAAAAATAAAATTTTTCTTATCCCTTCCATCGCTTCCATCCCTGTGAATCTCTTCTTTTCCCTTTCAATACAATGATCCTCGGAATCACTGGCGCCACCGGCTTCGTAGGCCATCACGTTGAAAAGGCGGCACAAGCACGCGGGGATACGGTTATTCGTTTTTCGCGGCACCCTAAAAAAGGAGATCTCTTTTTTAGCACGTCCACTGCTCCTCGCCTTCATGGCTGCGAAGGAATCGTGCACCTCGCAGGAGAATCGATCTTCGGCCTCTGGACTCCTTCCAAGCGTCGCAAAATTTTGGAGAGTCGTCGCCAAGGAACGCGCCGTCTTGTGGAGGGAATCGCAAATGCACGCTTAAGACCACGAGTCTTAGTCTGCGCCTCAGGTATCGGCTACTATGGAGATCGAGGAGAGAGAGAGCTTGATGAGTCATCATCTCAGGGCAAAGGTTTTCTTGCTGACGTTGTTCATGCCTGGGAGCAGGAAGCACTCCAAGCAGAACACTATGGAGTCCGTGTTGTCTGTCTCCGTTTTGGATTGGTCTTGGGAAACGATGGCGGTTTTTTGAAAAAAGCAGTTCCTTTTTTTCGTCGCAGACTAGGCACCCAGCTGGGTAGCGGAACACAATGGATGTCCTGCATCCATGTGGAAGACCTAACTCAGATGATTTTGTGGTGCCTGCAGGAAGAAAAATTAAGCGGCATCATCAATGCTGTCATGCCCACCCCTATCACCAACAAAGATTTCACCCAAACTCTCGCACAAGCAGTGCATCGTCCAGCATTTTTAAAAGCTCCAGCGTGGCTCCTTCGTTTTTTACTCGGAGACTTTTCACGCTTGTTGCTCGATAGTCAGCGTGTCTTACCAAAACGCGCGATGGAAGCAGGATTTCAATGGCAATATCCGACGGTTGAAGAGGCTCTTATCGCTTCGCGATAGTTTAAGTTACCAGTTGAAGTTTAAGTTTCGACTTTTGCCGCAAGGCAGCAAAAAGATTTTCTTAATAAAATTCTTTGTATCCGTTCACTGAGCAAAAAGGCGTGTTCATTTTTGAGCAAACAATCGCTACACCCAAGATGTCATTCCAGCGGACGCTGGTACGTCATTCCTGCGAAGGCAGGAACCAGACGGCTGTGGATCTTTGTTTTTGCTTTCGTAAAAGTGGCATGATGTTGCAAAGAGAAGAAATGCTTTCTTTAAAAAAAGAAGTGAGACTTTATTTTAGAGGATCATCAATTCTGCATCGACAGTCGCTGGAATGACGTTATTTTTTTATGAAAACAACAATTACGTTATTCTGTCAGCATCCGCTCAGAAACTGACCAGCGAAGTGAACGGGTATAATTCTTTGCTTCAACTTCAACTAGTAACTTCAACTGCTGCTTTATAGCGGCTTCGCTGCTATAAAGCAGCTCAGTGCCCGAAGTCTTCATCAAACCCATGTATGACATCCTCATCCCGATACTTCTTACAGAATTCCACAAAGCGAGTGCTCGTAATAAAAATGTAGAAAACGGCAGCAATGAAGCCTAATAAAACTAAGTTTTGAGAACAGGCATAAACGAGCCACAGAAAAATAATGAAAGGCGAGATCAATACCAACAGAACAGCAATGTTAACTTTTTTAGTGAGTTGGATAATTCCATAAACAAACATGAGCGCCATAATAGAAACATTCAGCATCGCTAGATTATAATGAGGAAGCGTATTGATGACAAAACTGAGTACGACAAAAACAACGCATCCTAAAAAACGTGTTTTTGGTTTTAACGCTCCCATGCTTACTGGGGCTGCCATATAACCAATCACGTGATACCCAGTCACGATCAACATCAACGAGGCCCAGCTTTGAGAATTCCAAAGCACAAGCGCCACTAGCCCCCAGTTAATAAAAAGCGAACGGCGGCAGAGATTGTAAATCGGATTGAGTTTAGCAATGGTCCATTTAGGCATTTGCCCCTCAACAGCCATCGCATAGAACATTCGAGAGGAAGCTCCAAGATAGGCATATCCTGTTCCTGAGGGACTCACAACGCTGTCCGCCATCAAGAGCAACACTAAAAAGTTGAGCCCAAGCAAGAGCGCTAAATTAATTAAAGGAGAATGAAAATTGAGTGAACTCCATCCAACTCCCGTTAAAAGGCCATGGGGCACGGCTCCCATAAAGGAAAGCTGCAGAGCCATGTAAACAAACATCACCAGACCAACAGAAATAATAATAGATAAGGGAACATTCCGTTTTGGATTTTCAATCTCACTAGCAAAAGCAACGGTTAATTGAAATCCATTGTAAGAATAAATGAGACCAGCCCCAACAATGGCTGTCAGCGCTGATCCGATGCCATACATGGTATTGGAGAGTAGCGTGAAATTGCTTTTGTCAAAATGAGCAATCAATAAAATGACAATCGAAAATAAAGGGGTGAATATTTTTAATGCGGTGATGGTGTTATTGACTTTAGCCAGCAACCTGACGCCATAAAAATTGATGACCAAATAGAGAAACAAAATCCCTGAGGCAAATAATTTTCCGCGAAGAGTCAATCCCCCATCCGTCATGAGGTCACTGTTTTTCAGACAAGCTGATAGATACTCGGTCGTGGCTTGTGCTTCCGTAGCCACGGTCACCATCACGCCAAACCAATTAGCAAAAGCAAAGGGCATTCCAAAAACAGCATTGTGGGATAGGGCGCTCGAACGAGAAGTCGCGCCCCGGACCGGATAAACCGAGACGACTTGCGATAAACAAAGCCCAACGGATACAATCAGCAGCGCCGCTAAGCCCCATGCTAAAAAGGAATAATTACCTGCTAATTGAGCATTGAGCTGGGCGCTGAACAACCAGCCAGAGCCGATCATAGCGGTTGTGCCTAACGTGACTGCGCTAAAAAGAGAGATTTTTTTTGATTTATTCACAGGGATGGAAGCGATGGAAGGGATGATGAAAAAGACTGTAGGCTATAGCCTGTAGGCTGTAGGTCAAGGCAAAGCCGTTGGCAAAAAGAAAATTTTTAACTCATTTTGTTCACCTGATTTTTTGGTTTATGTTTTGATCTGAAATTTCCTATAGCCTACAGTCTATAGCCTCTCTTGATCCCTTCCATCCCTGTGAATCTCTTTTCTGAGATCCTCAATGCGTCAAATCTTCTTCGAGTGACATTGTTTCTGTCCGATGCTTTTTACAGAATTGAACGTAGCCTTTGCTTGTAGTCATCCAATAGAACAGAATCGAAACCGCACTGATGTAGAAAATATTTTGATAAACGTAGATCAGCCAGAGATAAACCATCATTGGTGTAATGAGTCCTAAAAGAGTTGTGAATTGAACTTTCTTTCTCAACTGCACTCCTCCATAAAAAGCCATCAAAACCATAAGAGAGAGATTCATCATCACCAGATCGTGAACTGGCACAGTGGTCATTAAAAGTCCTAAAAGAATAAAAATGATACATCCAAAAAAACGGGTCTTCGGTTTGATTCCTCCCATGCTAATAGGAGCTGCCATATAACCAATGATCTGATATCCCGTTACAATCAACATGAGCGAAGCCCAGCTTTGCGAGTTCCAGAGCACTACGGTAACAATCACCCAATTGATGATCAAGGAACGTCGGCATAAATTATAAACCGGATTGAGTTTAGCGATACACCATTTTGGCACCTGTCCCTCTGCGGCCATGGCATAAAACATGCGTGAGCAAGCTCCAAGGTAAGCGTATCCTGTTCCAGAGGGGCTCAAGACACTATCAGCCATGAGAAGCAGGACTAAAAAGTTAAGACCTAACAAAATTGCTAAATTAATCAAAGGGGAATGAAAATTGAGCGAACTCCATCCTGTCGCTAAAAGGTTATGTGGAACAGCTCCCATAAAGGAAAGCTGCAGAGCCATGTAAACAAACATGACTAGCCCAACAGAAATGATAATCGATAATGGAACGTTCCGTTTTGGATTCTCAATCTCACTGGCAAAGGCAACCGCTAATTGAAAACCATTGTAAGCATAAATGAGTCCAGCTCCAACAATCGCTGTCAAGGCTGAGCCCAAGCCATACACAACATTAGTGGGCAAACTAAAATTGCTTTTATCAAAATGAGCAATGAATAAGACCGTGATAGCAAAAAGAGGAGTGAAAACCTTCAGTGCCGTCACCGTGTTATTAATTTTTGCTAATACTTTGACTCCATAAAAATTGACAGCCAAGTAGACAAACAAAATTGCTGAGGCAAATAATTTTCCATGAAGCGACAATCCTGTATCCGTCATGAATCCGATATTTTTGACACATGCTGATAGATATTCTGTCGTTGCTTGCGCTTCGGTTGCGACCGTCACCATTAAACCAAACCAAGCAGCAAAAGAAAACGGCATTCCGAAAATAGCATTATGAGACAAAATACTAGAACGAGAGGTCGCCCCGCGCACGGGATAAACGGCGACAACCTGAGAGAAACAAAGCCCAATACCTATCACCAGTAGACCTGCTAACATCCATGCTAAAAATCCATAATTCCCAGCCAATCGCGCATTGAGTTGAGCACTAAAGAGCCACCCAGAGCCAATCATGGCCGTGACACCTAACGTTACGGCACTAAAGAGCGAGATTTTTTTGTGTTCTTGATTTTGTTGTGAGGTCATGGGCGCTAAGGGTGAAGAGTGAAAATGAAAGGGTAAAGAAATTTTTTAGTCCTCTGATTTTTTTTCTTTCGGCATGACTTGCTTTAAAACTTTTTTTGCTTTAGCATCCCCCGCTTTTTTTGGTTTCCCTTTTTTTGAAGGATCGCGAGGCTCAAATTCAAAGCTCATTTTCTTGCCATCAAGCTTCAGAAAAGCTGAGAACTTGCGTCCTTTTTTAGAAACAAATCCTGCGAGCAAGTCTGTCTTCCCACTCTCTGCTAGCTTGATGATTTGCTCTCTCGTGATCGGCAGTTGCAAAATGGTTTTCCCCATACGGAACTGGCACGTTTTTTTTGCGCCTATAGCCGCATCGCAAACAAAAGCATTCATTCCATCGCGAATGGTCCCTGTCTTGCAGAGAGGACAAGGGGCAATCGCTTCAGCCTCGCGCAGCTGTGCTTCAGCCTCCTCATCGCCTTCTTCGCTAAAAGAAAATTTCATCTTCAATTCTTCATCGAGCAAGAGTGTTGCGGTAAAAGATTTCCCAAAACGACTGCGAAACCCTTCTAAAGGTCCCACTTTTTTCTTCTCGAGCAATTCTTTAATCTCTGCTCGCTCTAGCGGGCGACTTGCTAGCGATTTCCAAAGACTCCAGCCACAGTGACGACATTTAAATTGCCGCACATTTTCCGCGAAGAGTCCTTGTCCACACTTAGGGCATGTGGCTTCTAAATCAGGAAAAGAACCATCATCATCTGTAAATCCTTTTGCTTTTTCAACGATCTCGCGCGTGAAGCGGCAAATTTCTTCCATGAATTTCGCACGCTCCACTTGATGGCGCTCGATGCCTTTGAGTTTAAACTCCCATTCTCCGGTCATCTCCGGTGAGGTCAATGCCGCAATTCCCATATGATGCAGCAGATTGATTAAGGCCATTCCTTTACTCGTCGCTGCCAATTCACGTCCTTCACGAGCCACATAACTATCCAAAATAAGCCCTTCAATAATGGCTGCTCGCGTTGCCGGCGTTCCCAACCCTCGTTGACTCATCGCTTCACGCAATTCCTCATCTTCTACCAACTTGCCAGCTCCTTCCATCGCGCTCAGCAAGGTTGCTTCCGTAAAACGAGCAGGCGGCCGTGTCTGTGCTTCGCGCGCTTCGACATGAGTGGTTTGAGCTTCTTCGTTCTTACCATCCACGGTTGTAATCGGCACCAAAATTTTATCAGCATCCTCATTCTCCAATTTTTTCCCATAGACAGCCAACCAACCAGGATCAACTAAAATTTTTCCTTCACTTTTAAAATGTTCTTTCTGGATTTTTGTAATACGAGATGTCACATCAAAACGAGCAGCTGGATAAAAAATCGCGACCAAACGTTGCGCGACCATTTGATAGAGCTTCATTTCGGTCTCATCCAATTTATCAATGGAGGCTCCCGTCGGGATGATGGCATGGTGATCAGAAACTTTGGCATTGTTAAAAACTTTTCCCGTTTTAACAAACCACCCCTTTTCAAAGAGTACTGCGACATGCTTCTTGAGATCGCCTTCCATATTTTCAAGAGCTTTTTTGACTGCCGACACATTATCTTCCGGAAGATAACGAGAATCAGTACGCGGATAAGTTAAAACTTTATGATGCTCGTAGAGCCTTTGAGCGAGCTGCAGCGTTCGTTTAGCACTGAATCCAAAACGGCCATTGGCCTCTCGTTGCAATGAAGTCAAATCGTAAAGTAACGGCGCTGCTTGGGTCGTTCCCTTTTTTTGTTCTTCGACGATGCCAACTTTTCCTTGGCACCGTTCGACAATAGCAAGCGCTCTCTCTTGATCCCATAAGCGTTCCGCCCGTTGAATTTCTTCCTCCACTCCTTTTTCTGAACTTTTTTTAAAGCTAGGATCAAACCAACGTCCAGCGTACTCTCCTGCCTGGACTTCAAAAGTCGCATGAACTTCGTAATAAGTCTTAGGAATAAATTTACGAATGCGCTCTTCTCGCTCCGAGAGAATAGCAAGAGTTGGTGTCTGCACCCTCCCGACGGGAGTGAGTTGAAAACCACGATCGCCCGAGTTAACGGCCGTCAAAGCTCGCGTGCTGTTAATCCCCACCAACCAATCACTCTCAGCACGACAGATCGCTGCTGCTGCAAGATCTTCCATCTCCTTGGCAGGACGCAGCGCTGCAAATCCCGCACGAATGGAATCTTGTGTCATCGATTGCAGCCAAAGTCGCTGCACCGGTTTTTTGACACCGGAAATTTGCATAATGTTATGAAAAATCAACTCTCCCTCACGACCGGCATCGCAAGCATTAATGACAGCGGTGACATCCGCCCGCTTCAACAATCTTTTGACCAAGGCTAATCGGTCTGCAGCGCGAGGAATTGGCTTGAGATCGAATTGATCAGGGATAATTGGCAATGATGCGAGCCCCCAAGGAATTCCTTTTCCTTTCGTCATGGAACTAGGCAAGCAAAGCTCGACTAAGTGACCTACGGCGGAAGTAATCACATAATCTCCAACTTCAAAAAATTCTGCTTTGGCTCCTTTGCCTCCTAAAGCTTTATTTAAATCGGCTGCGACACTTGGTTTTTCGGCTATCACTAAGGTTTTAGACATTTTTTCAAATTAATTTAACATAACATTGCCCAGGGAGGGCGCGAACATGACCAGCAAGTTCAAGAGCCAATAACCTAGAAGAGACGGTCGCTGCTGGCAAACACGTTTTTTTAATAATCTGATCAATCGATGTGGGATCATTATCGATTGCGTGATAAATGGCAAGGTCTTCTCCTCCAGAAATATTTTTTGGCTGACACTGTTCCAAATGAGGAACCTCAGAAAAAACCATGGAAAAATCGTTGAGAACATCAGCAGCCTCCATCACTAATTTAGCCCCTTGTTGAATGAGACGATTGGATCCAATAGCCGTAGGATAATCGATCCTACCTGGGATCGCGTAGAGCGAGCGACCTTGCTCGAGAGCCTGATGGGCACTAATGAGCGCGCCGCTATGAGCCCCTGCTTCGACGACTAAAACTCCAAACGCACAACCACTGATGATGCGATTGCGTTTTGGAAAACTCTGCTTTGAAGGAGACGTGTTCATCGGAAACTCGCTGATCACAGCGCCAGAGTGAGTAATTTTTTCAGCCAGCAATTCATTTTCGCGAGGATAAAGTTTTCCAAGACCACTTCCCAAAACAGCAACTGTCCGCCCCTTGGCAGCCAGAGCGGCTTGATGAGCACTCGTATCAATCCCACGAGCCAGACCGCTATAAATCGTCAATCCTGAATAAGCGAGTTGATATCCCAATTTTTTTGCCGCCTCCAAGGCGTAATGACTCGCCATCCTTGCTCCGACAATACCAATGCCACAACGATGATCTTGTTCGATTAGCGTTCCCAAAACATAAAGCACGATCGGCGGATCAGCAATCTCACGTAATAGTGGTGGATACTCCGCATCAGCCGCAATCAGCACACGAGCTCCAGCATCACCCACCAACTTTAACTCTGCAGCAAGATCGACTTCTCGCTCCCAATTTCGAATCGAATTAGAAACTTCCTCCCCAATGCCTGAGACCTGACGCAGCTGATCTCCGGTCGCTTTCAAAATCGTCACCGCCGAACCAAAATACTCTCGCAACTTTCCAAATCGAATCGGCCCCACATGAGGCAACATATTGAGGACAATGGAAGCTTCGGTTTCATTCATGCCCTGTGCGTGTAACAGAATTTTTTATAGGTTGGAAGATTAAATTTTTGAAATCAAATTTACTACCTTGAGAATACGGTTTTTTGACAGTGTTATAGTGTATGAAATTGAGAAGGGCGCTTTAGAAGCGCAGAAATTTTTTCTTAGGACAAGGCCAAAGATCGAGAGGCTGTCCAACGATAACGTAAGATCTGCGAACACAGTCCTAAGGAAAAAGAGCAAGCTTATGGCGTGCCCTTATCGATTTCATACACTATAGGTCCAAAAAAACGCTTTATTTGACCTACAATGGCCCTCTGTTAGGCGGGGTGCTATGGTCTATCCCAGAAAACAACCTTGATCATTTTAATTAAATCACTCTTACAATCAATAAGTTGCTATTAAAATTCCAGCCCTTATCACGATCGAATTTCAAATTTTTCTCTGTAGCAACGGCTCCAATTTCTCGCCATCTGGAGACTTTTTTCAGAAACACCCTTCAAGATCTCCCTGTCCTGCAGAAAGGGCGACCTTAAGTATACCTTCTCTTCTTTGTAAGCCTGTACTGAACAGATTGACATGTTGGCATCAACTTCATATTATGCCAACATGTTGAGAACGCAAATTCAGTTTGAAAAAGAAACATACCTGACCTTAAAAAAAGCGGCTAAAAATGCGCAGCGCAGTATTTCAGATTTAGTCCGCCAGAGCGTGGAGCAATATCTTCAAGAAAATCAAAAGAAGGATGCTTGGAAAAAGTCATTAGCTTCTGCAGGAAGCTTTCATAGTGGCCATACGAACATTTCAGCAAATCACGATCAATATCTAGGCGATGAGTGGTAAAACTATTTTTGTTGATACTTCCGGTTTTTTTGCGCTTTTGGATGGCGATGATCAGTATCATCATACTGCACTTGAAAAATGGAATATACTTTTCGAAGAAAGCGCTCAACTCATCACAACAAATTATGTCAGGCTTGAATGTTGGGCCCTTCTGCAAAGAAGGTTAGGAGCAAAAGCCGCTGTAGCGTTTCAAGATCATGTTTTGCCTGTATGTCAAATTTACGATATCAGCGAAACTGAATTTCAAGAAGCAGTAGCGCGATGGCGCATAAATTATAGAAAAAAATTGAGCTTAGTTGACCTAACAAGTTTTTGTTGCATGCATCGACTTCATATTCGTGAAGTTTTAGCTTTTGACAAACATTTTATAGAACAGGGATTTCATATTGTTGGCTCTTCATGACCTTTCATTGCTGCCACCACCAAATCCCGCTCGAAAAAAAAGCACTGATCCTCGGCATTCTGAATGTCACGCCCGATTCTTGTTCCGATGGTGGAAATTTTTTTGATCCCCAAAAAGCCGTAGCACGAGGTCTGGAACTGATCGCCGAAGGAGCTGACATCATCGATGTCGGCGGGGAATCGACACGCCCTGGAGCTGCTCCTATCTCGCCAGAAGAAGAAATACGGCGGGTTCTTCCCGTCATACAAGGCCTGCGCACAAAAACAGACGCCCCCATCTCGATTGACACTTCCAAAGCCGCCGTTGCCGAAGCAGCGATCGAAGCAGGAGCCTCCATCATCAATGATGTCACCGCATTATCGGACCCGAAGATGGGAGAGGTCGCCGCTTCTACTCGAGCAGGCCTGATCTTGATGCACCTGCAAGGAACACCTCTCGCGATGCAGACTGCTCCAAGCTATCCCAATGATGATGTGGTAACGGTTGTTGCGAATTTTTTAACACAAGCGCGCGCGAAGGCTCTGCGGTACGGCGTTCAGAAAAATGCACTCGTTCTCGATCCCGGCATCGGATTTGGAAAAACGGTTGCGCACAATTTCTCACTCCTCAAAGCCATCCCACAATTGACTCAACTAGGTTCCCCTCTCCTCCTTGGGCATTCCCGAAAATGGTTTTTAAATGGAGTTTCTGGCGACTACTCGCCACGCGCGCTCGAGGAGCGCTTCATTCCTAGCATTGCCGTTACGAGTATTGCCCGCTATCATGGAGCCATGCTTTTTCGAGTGCACGATCCTCGCGCTCATCGAGAAGCAGTACGAACAACTGAACAGTTACTTTCCTACCATGACACCGCTTCAAAATATCCTAACGACTCTCATTGCTTTTTTAAGCGATAATTGGACGGCGGGTCTCGAAATACTTATCTTAGCGACGCTCCTCTACTACGGCTACCTGTACATCAAGAGAATTCAAGGGGCTCGAATTCTCATTTGGGTGGGACTGACTTTTCTGACATTAACATTTGTTTCCCACATTTTAGACCTAGCCATTCTCAACTGGCTGTTGAAAAATATTTCTGCATTTCTTGCGATGGCTCTGGTTATTATCTTCCAACCAGAGTTACGTCGAGCACTCAACGAATTTGGAATCCATCGTTTTTTCACTTCAGCATCACAGCGTCGCGAAGCGATTGAAGACCTAACCAATCTTGTCTTCGACCTCTCTGCTAAAGGATTTGGAGCCCTCATTGCCTTAGAACGCGATATGAGCCTTAATGCTTGTTTAGACACGGGCGTGAAAATGGATGCTCTTTTTTCGAAGGAACTTATCACCACTATTTTTTATCCAAAAACATTGCTTCACGATGGCGGTGTCATCATCAGCGATGGTCGCATTCTTGGGGCTGGTTGCATCTTCCCTCTCTCTCAGCGTGATGATCTCGATCGCACCTTGGGATTGCGCCATCGCGCTGGGTTAGGATTGAGCGAGGAAACCGATGCGATCACTTTGGTGATTTCTGAAGAAACAGGAAACGTCTCCATTTGTCATGGAGGAATCATCGAGCGTGATCTTAACGAAGAAGAATTTCAGCAATGCCTCAGTCAGCTTGTGCTTCGTGAAACAAACGAATCTCAAAATCCTTAATCATTTCATTCTTTTTTCTTTTTAATGAATCAACGCAAACTTTTTGGAACTGACGGGATCCGTGGCGTTGCGAATCGCGATCCAGTGACTCCTGAAAATGCTTTTCGTCTTGCAGGAGCACTGACAGCTTTCCTTAAAAGTGCAGTCCCATCTACCGCAGAGCCTCTCAGAATCGTCGTGGGACGTGATCCTCGACGCTCTGGAGAAATGTTGGAAGCCGCCCTCGTTGCAGGCCTCACAGCTGCTGGCGCAAATGCTTTACTCACTGGTGTTCTTCCTACGCCTGGCGTAGCACTGCTGACACGAGAAGAAAAAGCTGCTGCTGGAATTGTTATTTCTGCTTCTCACAATCCTGCTGAAGATAACGGTCTCAAACTTTTTTGTGGCGATGGCACCAAATTTGATGATGCAGCGGAATCTAAGATCGAAACGCTCATGAGCCAATCGCCAACAGAATCAGAGCGCCCTATCGGAGCTGGCATTGGCACAACAACAATTCTCTCAACAGCAAAAGAACGCTATATCGCAGCTTGTAAAAAAACAGTCCCCTCCCTTTCTCTCGCAGGATGGAACATCGCCCTCGATATGGCGAATGGCGCTGCTTCGCACACCACTCCACAACTTCTGCAAGAATTGGGTGCCACGGTTCATCTTTTTCACGCAACTCCTGATGGGATGAACATCAATCAAGCCTGCGGCAGCACGCATGGCGAAGAGATCAGTCGCCTCGTCCGCGAGACAGGAGCTCAACTCGGCCTCGCTCATGATGGTGATGCTGATCGACTGCTACTTTCCGACGAAGAAGGAAATTTAGTTGATGGAGATGAAGTGCTTGCCATGATCGGCTTGGCAGCGTTGCGTGCTGGCACGTTAAAAAATAAAACGCTTGTCGCTACCGTCATGAGTAATTTTGGATTAGATGAAACACTTGCCGAGGAAGGCGGCAAGGTGCTGCGCACACCTGTCGGAGATCGCTATGTGATGGAAGCTATGCTCCAAGGTGATTTTAATATTGGAGGGGAACAGAGCGGTCATCTTATTTTTCGAGATCATAGCTCCACGGGCGATGGCCTGGTTGCAGCTTTGCAAATTTTGCAATTGATGCAAGAGACAAAAAAACCGCTGAGCCTCCTGCGCCGTTGCCTCAAAAAATATCCTCAAGCACAGCGAAACCTCCGTGTTCGAGAAAAAAAATCTCTTGAGGAACTACGTTCGATGATTCCATTGATTGGCCAAACAGAAAAAGAGCTGGAAGGCCAAGGACGTGTTCTCCTGCGCTACTCGGGCACCGAACCGCTCTTGCGCTTACTGGTGGAAGGAAAGGATTCCGTAACAACTCAATCTCACTGCGATGCGCTTGCTGCAGCGTTAGGAAGACTCGTTGGAGCGCCTTCCATCTGAAGTTCTCCCAAACTAAATGGCTTGCTGGAGACAGAAAACGGTCCAAGAAAAGGATAGTGCAAGGAGATCAACAAAGAAAAGGAAAGCGCTATCACAATTCCAGGAATGGCAATAGGAATGATAGAGCCTATTCCCGTCCAAGGATTCATGTAATACCATCTCCCTAAAATAACTGGACCATCTGACTTGTTATTTTGGCGCTGAGCTTCGTTGTCAGATCTGGCGTTATGTTCGCATAGCGCTGCACTCTTCCGCCTTGCTCAACACCAAACTTCCAGCGTCTTATAAGTCCATTTATTTCGGGGAGATGGTATAAGCCAAGAACCAGAGTGTTAAAATCATCATGAGAGCAATGATTCTCCAAAATTGAACAGGAAGATGAATTTCTGTCTGCGTCAAGCGCGACCGATGAGCTCCATCTAGATCACGGAGCATTTCAGGAAGTTTATCGAAAAAATGTTCTTGAACAGTTCCTGTTGGATGAGCATGCAGAACCGCTTCTATAACAGGACTCATCAAGCTGGGAGCCAATGCCCAAACCTCTTCTATTTTTCCAGCTTGCATTAAAGGCCATTCTATTTCTCTAACAGTCTGAGCATAATTTTTAATGGCGGCTCTAATTTCAAGAGCATTATTTAGGCAACGAGAAGTCTGTAAAATGGCAACCAAAGAATTTGCTTCCTTAGAAATACTCTCTTCAACTCGACGATTGGTGTCATACATCGAAACAACTAAAAATGCTAGGATCAAATCCAAAGATCGCAGCATTCATATCATTAGCCAATGCAGCACTGTCAGGAATAGGAGCTGCATTTTTTCCACGAACAAGATAAGTCAAAAAGACAATCAAGGCACTCAACAAAAAAATAGCACCAACGACCAGTGCTACCATTTTAGGAAACAGCATCGCATCAAGTGTTCGAATCAACACAAGAGGATCTACATTAAAAATTTCGTAGCCGCCATTTTCAATCATTGAAACAAAAGGTTTTTATTTGGTGCGCCCGGCAGGATTTGAACCTGCGACCAAGAGATTAGAAATCTCCTGCTCTATCCCCTGAGCTACGGGCGCATGAAAAGGAAATAGCCTGTAGGCTATAGGCTATAGGAAAAATTTCAATTCAAACTTCTTTTTTGCTTCTTCTCTAATCCACTTCCATTAAATAACTGGATTATATGACACAAGATTTTTTGTTTCTAGGCACGTTTTTAGGTTTATCCATCAAATCATTATAACTTTGACCGAGGACTTCCTGGGAAGCGATGGAAGGGATAAAAAAAAATAACCTCGAAATTCGCTAAAAAACGCTACAACAAAAACTTCCTTTTCGTCTTGTTTCGCTTATTTCGCGGTTAAAAAAATTCTTTAATCGCTTCCATCCCTGTGAATTCTTATCGCAATCCCACAGCCTTGCGCACCCGCTCCAACACTTGATCCGCAATGGTGTTCGCCTTCTCGGCACCTTCTTTTAAAACAGCATCGACATAGCCGGGATCGCGGAGAAGCTCCTCTCTCCGTGTTCTCATTGGCGCGAGATATTCCCAAATCGCTTCGAAGAGCTGTTTTTTAAAAACGCCATAGCCATTGCCTCCGGCTTGGAAAGAGGTTTTCATCGCCTCGTAATCAGCAGGCGAAACAAAATGGCGATAGAGTTCTAAAATAACAGAGTTTTCTATCGTCTTGGGAGCTTCAACGGGAGTCGAATCGGTTTTAATCGACATCACTTTTTTTCGCATCACAGACTCTTCCCAAAAAAGTCCAATCGTATTCCCATAACTCTTGCTCATCTTAGCTCCATCAAGACCGGGAAGCGCCTCGGTCTCCGCACGGATGCTATGTTCTGGCAGCTTGAAGAGCGGACCGTACGTTTCATTCATCTTCACAGCAAGATCACGAGCCACTTCGACATGCTGCTTTTGATCTTTGCCAACCGGAACGAGATCACTCTCGTAAATCAAAATATCAGCCGCCATCAAGACTGGATAAGAAAAAAGTCCGACGGAAGCAGGAAGTCCTTTTGCAATTTTATCTTTGTAGGAATGGCAGCGCTCGAGCAATCCCATCGGAGCCACCGTCGCTAAGATCCAGGAAAGTTCGGCCACCGCGCGGATATCGCTCTGCCGAAAAAAACAACACTTCTTCGGATCGAGGCCCGCTGCAAGAAAATCGATCGCTACGTCTCTTACATTCTGTCGCAAGACCGCAGGATCCTTCAGCGTCGTCAAAGCATGATAGTCCGCAATAAAATAAAAAGCCTCACCGCGCTCTTGCAGCTCGATCGCAGGCAGCATCATTCCAAAATAATTGCCGAGGTGCAACGTGCCGCTAGGCTGAATGCCGGAGAGAATGCGCATAAGAAAGTTTAATATAATCCAAAAGTAAAAAACTTCAGGACAGAAGTAGTGATAGAACTCTGTGGAGCAGCTGCTTGCGTTGCAATAAAATGTCCTGCGGCAGCCGTCAAAATTCTTTCAGTATCGGTCTCGCTAGCAACTAAGGTCCCTGCTGCAAGACCCTTGATCAGCCCCATGATAGGATCATTGGTATTGCGCTCCTGATCCAAAACAACAGCAGCTCCAGCAGCGATACCAAGAGCATGATAGGCCGATTTTAAAAAGTTATAAACCGCTTGACCAACATCTTCACCTTTGTCGTGAGCAGTACGTGCAGTTGAATAGAGCCCACCCAACATTCCATTTTCACTATTCCTAATCTTAATCGCTGCATCAATAAAGGTAGAGAGCTCCTTCACGGTTAAGGTCTCTTTCTTGTCGATCTTTGCTGCAAAGTGGCAATTAAAGAGGTGTTCAACATGTTTTTTTGTAGTCTCATTTGGAATCAGATCGGAAATAGCTTCCCTTGCTTCACTAACTCCAGCCTCACGCCCCTTTCTACGATCCTCATCTTCTGCTCTTTCAAACCAAGAATGCTTAATCGAGAGAAAACAAGTTTTCTGAGGTGGAGAAGGTGTTTTACCTCCTCCGATAATATGATGCCCCCCCTCGCTTTTCTTAGAAGGAAGTGCTCCTTTAAGAGCCTCCAAGCTATTAGCTCCTGTTGCTATCGTACTGATGTTGACTTCTCCCAGACGAATTTCATTTTCCTGATCAATAAATTCCTTCAATGCTCGGACAGTAAGTGGTTTTTTAGCCCAGATACGATAAGAAAAATAACTATCAAAACGAGTAACAGCATTTTCATCATACTCCTTACACAATAGTTCTCTCACTTGCATGAGACCACGATGATAATCACCTTGTTGACTCTTACTCCGTGTTATCGCCCGATAGGCGCGCTGCGACATAGTTGAAACTTGATCCTTTGAGTAGCCATGAAATTCATGACAAGAAATAACTTCCTGACTGTTAGCTGTAATTTCAAAATGATCAGCAAAGTCATCTAAATTTTCCAAATTAAAAGTTTTTGACTGCTCCTGAGCATCCCTATCCACTCTTTGCACCTGATGCGACGAGCCAGAACCAACATTAGAAAACTCATTAGCCCCTGAAGAAGAAGGAACAGTTAACCTAGAATGATCTTCTTCCACCAGTGTCACTGAAACTCCATCGCCAGTCCTACCTCCATTAGATGAAGCATGATCACTACTCGTTTCAACAGTCGGTGGCTGTTGCGTTGAAGAGCTTCCCCATCCAAAAATATTTCCAAGCCATGAAGACATAGATTTTGTTCAGTTGATAAATTTAAGAAACAGAGTTTCTCTCATTCTCAGAAACTTTCTTCTCACCTTCAGAAAGCTCTTGCAATAAAACCTTCCAATCCGAAGCAATCGCTCCAAATTTTCCGACCAGATTCACAAAATCTTCTTCTCGTCCTTCCACAAAAGCGACGATTGGCGACTGATAGGCGAGATAGATTGTTTTTAAGTCTGGTCGCGCGCTCAGCGTCCCACCAGCGGTTGCAGCCCAGAGGTAGTTGGCATGCATCAAGGTCTTCATGACTTGAGCCTCTCGCTCAGGATTGTAAATTCCAATCGTAGAAAAAAGTTCCACCATCTCCGTCTCTGGATGCCAATCGATCGTCACGGTCAATCCGTTTTCCAATTCCAGATGAAACTGCGTCGAGGGAAGCGGATCAGGAAACGCCGGCAATTGATATTGCAACCTGAGCGCTTCTAAAAGATTGAGATAAGGATCAGTCATAAGGAAAAAATAACCACAAACTCAGACAAATCCATGAAAAAATTAAAATCAATACAAGTCCGTTCAAATCTTGCTAAGATTTCTTTTCTTGTTATTTTAAAAGTATGCATAAAAAGAATGAGTTCAATGTTGTTATCGAACGCGATAATGAAGGGTTTTTTATTGCTTCAGTCCCAACACTCCAAGGATGCCACACTCAGGCAAAATCATTGGATGTTCTCATGAAAAGAATTCGTGAAGCGATTGAGCTTTGCTTGGAAGTGGAAGAAAATCCTTTTTACGAATCCTCTGATTTCATCGGCGTTCAGCGTGTTACTGTGTAGTTATGGCAAAACTTCTTAAAGTTACGGGAAAAGAACTCATTAAATTTCTCAGCAAACACGGTTTCACTGTTGCAAGAATTAAAGGAAGTCATCATTTTCTCCGTCATCCTGATGGTCGCCGTACTGTTGTTCCAGTACACTCAGGAGAAACTCTTGGACCAGGATTGTTTTTAAAAATTTTGCGTGATGTTCAATTATCAAAAGATGATATCGCGTGACAGCAACACTTATTCATGAATCACCCTGATATCCGAATCAATCGCTTCCTCGCCTCCGCCGGACTCGGCTCACGACGCTCTTGCGAAGAAGATATTTTAGAAGGACGCGTTTCCATCAATGGAAGCGTCTGTCGCAATTTGGCGACTCGCGTGATGCCCGAAGATGATGTGCGCGTTAAGGGCCGTCAAGTGCATCAGTCTTCTCACCGCTACATCCTCCTCCATAAACCTTCCGGCTATGTCTCAACCCGTTCTGACCGCTTTGCAGCGAGAACGATTTTTGATCTTCTTCCCTCAGATGCCTCACACCTTTTTCATGTCGGCCGTCTCGACAAAGATAGCGAAGGTTTATTACTCCTGACTAACGATGGTCTCTTCGCACAAAACTTGTTGCACCCTTCGCGTGGCATTGACAAAGAATATGAGGTCACGCTCGATCAACCTTTCACGCCAAAAGTTGCTGCTGCTTTAAAAAAAGGAATTTGGATGGAAGGCTCCGTCGCTCGCATAGAATCGGTAAAACAGCTGAGCCCCTACCGCATCAAGCTCGTGCTACATCAAGGATTAAAACGCCAGATCCGTGTCATGCTAGGAACACTAGGCTTCAAAGTAAAACGCCTTATCCGCATCCGCCTAGGTCCCATCAAGCTCCATGGCATAGCACTGGGTCGTTATCGCGATCTCAAAAAAGAAGAACTGGAAGCGTTGCGCCAAGTCACCTCAACTTCTGCTCCTAAAAAACTTCATCCAAAAAAAGCAATTAGTAGAATACAGCGGACAGGGAAGTCTCCTGATAGAATGCCGAAGGCAGCGCCAAAGGGGCGATCCGAACGCACACCAGCGAGCCCCAGAAAAAAAGAAAAATTAGCCACAAAAGAACGCAAAAAAACAACTGGCCGGGGGTCCGCTAGCGCACATGCCGCAGGCCGCCTCGCCAAAGGGCGAGCTCGTGGTCACAAGCGAGTTACAACCAAAAAAAGATTTTAATAAAAAAAATATTTCATCACTCTTGTCCAAAATAAAATCTACCAACAGAAGAAAAAATCTCGCTAACCACATTCTACCTACACTTACACATTGCCGTCATTCCAGCGGACGCTGGTACGTCATTCCTGCGAAGGCAGGAACCAGCGAAGGTCAATTCAGATTGGAGTCGTAGCGTCAAAAAAAATTTAAAATGGTCGATGAGGATTAAAAAAATACTTTTACGAAAACAAAAATAAAGATCCAGAGCCGTCTGGATTCCAGCGTCCGCTGGAATGACGTTTGAGTGTAGCGTTTTTTTATTTTGAACAGTAATGATGTTTCATTTAATCTTTCACTAACTCTGCAGCGGGCTCCCTATAGGCAGCCTTTCAGATAGTGTAAACATAATAAAAAAATCTAAATTTTTAAGAAGAACTTATCACCGTAAATTCCTCCTTCTTTGCGTTCTTTTGTGCTTAATTCTCTCCTTCTCTCTTTTCTGTCATGCGCTCTTTGTGGTTTCTTGTTTTTTCCCTGCTCGTTCTAGCGCCCCTTGCTTCGGCAACAAGCTTCCAACGCGAAGAGATCGTTGTTAGCGGTGGTCCCTCCTTAATTGAATGGGAGCAATACAAAACGATTCCGCACGACCACTGGTGGGCCAATTTTGTTCGCGGCGCTCGCGTTCGCCTTGCAGAACTACGTGAGCAAGCAACTCCTCAAGATGAAATCACTTGGATGGTTTACCAACCAGCTTATGCACGCCGCGGTCAGCGCCAAGAAAAACAGGACCTCCTAGCCAATATCAAATCAGTCCGCGATAAATATAAAATTCACCTCGTCTTTTTTAATTCTCAAAAAGAATTTTTAAATTATCTCACTGCGGGACGTCCACGCGACCGAGAAAAAATTGCAGACTTTGAATACTTCGGTCACTCCAATCGAGCTTGCTTCATGTTTGATTATAGCAATCAGATCGACACCGGATCCAAGGCCTGGCTGCATGAGACAGAACTGAACCAGATTAACCCTTCCATTTTCACTCGTGATGCCTTTATCAAAAGCTGGGGATGTCACACAGGCGAAAGCATGAGCGGTCTTTGGCGCAAGGCCACAGGTCATCCGATGATTGGTGCTATCGGACCAACGAACTACGCTGATAGTGATACTCCAGGATGGCATCCCGCGTTAGCTCCTAATGGAAGATGGACGCACTAGTACATTGTAAAATTCTACTATTGCGGCGAAGAGCTGCGTTGCGCCGGTGCTCGACTCGTCGAGTATTTCCATATACACTCCTCGTCTGTGCGCCGTCGCGCCTTGCTCTTCATCCGCACTAGCGAATTTCCAATGCACTAGATCAAGGCGATGCATCTTTTACCTATAGCATTTCTTACTTTCTTTCTATCGCTTTCATCCCTGTGAATTCTTTTTCTTTTAAACGAGCCCGTCGCTACTTCTATCATGCACTGCTCCTGCGCTGCCCTTACTGCGGCATCACGCCGATTTTTCCTTCGCTAAAAAAAACGCGCTCACTTCGCGATTGGTTCACACCGCTTGATGGATGCCATCGCTGCGGCTACCCTTACGAGCGAGAGCCAGGATATTTCTTGTTAGCCACGTGGGCTGGAAGCTATGGCATGGGAAGCCTTCTAGGATTGTCTCTCTATTTTTTCTTCGACTTGAAATACCATCCTCCCATTTTTGAGCTCCTCTTGATCGTTCTGGGACCTATCGTTATTTTTAATTTGCTCTTCGCACGTCATGCCAAAGCCCTCTTCATTGCTTTCGATCATTTTTTTGATCCTCATGAAAAAGAAGGCGGAGAGAATGATGATGATGATCGACGCTCAAAAGATCCCAAGCCTGCTACCCCTGTGGCGCCTCACGCTAAACGTTCCGTTGCATTACAAGAAAAATAGAAAAGCAAACATGAAAAAGAATGCAGCTATAGTAAGCCACGAGTCTAGTCAAAATACGCTGCTGGCGATGCAGGACAAGGAACGAGGCGCACAGCACCGCAGTGTATATGGACATACTCGAGGACGCGAGCACCGAAGTGACGCAGTCCTGCGCGCCAGCAGTAGCATTTGGGCAGACTCGATCTACTTCGACTACAACGCAACCACACCCATCGACCCCGCTGTGCGCGCGGCGATGCTCCCTTTCCTCGATCAAGAATTTGGAAATTCTTCCAGTTTTTATGCGCTCGGTCGTCGCGCTGCAACAGGTGTAACAAAGGCTCGAGAGCAAGTGGCCCAACTCCTCAACGCCACTTCTTCGGAAATTATTTTTACGAGTTGCGCCACAGAATCGATTGCGACTGCCTTCCTTTCGGCCTTGGAAGCAGCTCCTGAAAAACGCCACCTGATCACGTCCACCGTCGAACATAGTGCCACCCTCGAGCTTTGCAGACACTACGAGTCTCGCGGATATGAGGTCACCTATCTTCCTGTCGACCGGGACGGAAATCTTTCATTGGAACAATTAAAACAATCAATCACTCCCTCCACCGCGCTGATCTCGTTGCTTTGGGCCAACAATGAAACAGGCGTGATTTTCCCTGTTGAAAAAGTGGCAGCCATCGCTGTTGAACAAGGAGTTCCTCTGCACCTCGACGCCGTTCAGGCTGTTGGAAAAATTCCGATCGACTTGCAATCACTTCCCGTATCTTACCTCTCTCTCTCAGGTCATAAAATTTACGCACCGAAAGGCATTGGTGCTCTCTACGTTCACCGCCATGCCTCTTACACGCCGTTGCTACGCGGTTCTCAGGAGCGAGAACGGCGAGGGGGAACTGAAAACGTAGCCAGCATTGTTGGATTTGGTCATGCAGCCATGATGGCCAGAGAAAAACTTTCTTGCGAGCTGCCACGTCTGGCGGCATTGCGAGATCGCTTTGAAACAAACTTACTCCAACAACTCTCAGGAGTTCATCGTAACGGCAATCTCTCCTCACGCCTTCCCAATACGAGCAGCCTGACCTTTGATGACATCGATGCTGCATCAGCCTTATTTCTCTTTGATGACAAAGGACTCTGCTGCTCAGCAGGCTCTGCTTGCAACACTCAATCTCGCACTCCTTCACATGTCTTGAGCGCCATGGGGCGATGTCTAGAAGAGGCCCGCGCGACGCTTCGTTTCAGCATCGGACGCTTTACGATTGAGGCAGAAGTTGATCAGGCTTTAGAAATTATTTTAGGTGTTGTAACAAAATTGAGACAGCTCTAAAAGTTAAAAAAACCTGGAAATCAAAGAAGCCAAAGATTAGATTTTGGATATGACTACATTAAATCTCACTTTTGATGAACAAGTTTTTCCTTTTTCAAGACTAAACAAAGAAGAAGTCCAACAAGATTTAAAGGAAATATTAGCAGCTAAACTGTTCGAATTGGGACGTCTAACGTTAAGTCAAGCCGCAGCATTAGCAGGACTCCCTTTATGGACCTTCATGGACACACTTTCACGTCTTAAGGTCTCTATTATTAATACAACCCCTGAGCAACTTGCTGATGAACTCGCTCAAAAATGAGTTGCTTATTATTTGTGATGCTGGTCCTTTGATTTTTTTAGCTAAAATTGGCCAGCTTAAACTTCTTAAAGCGCTAGCTAAAGAAGTATGGATTCCTACAGCAGTTTGGAATGAGGTCGTGATCAACTCTGAACTTCATCATGAAATTGAAGAAATTAAAATATCTCTATCAAACTGCATTCATGATCCAGATCCGGTCCTTGAACGAGCGTTTCAGTTGGAAGTAGATCCAGGAGAGGCTGCGGCTATTGCTTTAGCAATGGAACACCCTTACTCCTGCTTGCTAATAGATGATATGACAGGGCGTATGATCGCTCAGCGTCAAGGACTTCATATCACAGGAACTCTTGGAATTTTGATCCGTGCTAAACACATAGGCTTAATACCACAACTAAAACCACTCTTTGATAATCTTAAAATCCATGGATGGTTTATTTCTGATGAGTTAATCCATCAAGCTTTAGTCGCTGTAAATGAAAAGTAATGCCTGCTAAAATCTACACCGAAAAAGATGCTGACCTCAAATATCTCCGAGGCAAAACATGTGCCATTCTTGGATTTGGTTCTCAAGGTTCTGCTCAAGCGCTCAACTTAAGAGATAGCGGCATCAAAGTTCTCGTCGCGCTTCCTTCGAAAAGCAAGAGCCGCAGAGTGGCTCAGAAAGAGGGTTTTCAGGTGATGACAACGGCAGAAGCTGTCAAAAAAGCAGACCTGCTTTGCCTTGCACTCCCCGATTTAAAAATTCCTGGGATTTTTAAAAAAGAAATTGCGCCTCATCTCCGCACTGGAATGACGCTTCTTTTCCTGCATGGTTTTGTCATTCATTACAAAACAATTTCTGTGCCGCCTGACATTAACGTCATCATGCTCTCTCCCAAGGGCGGACCTGGACCAAGTGTTCGTCAGCAGTTTCTCGCCGGAAAGGGAATTCCAACAGCATTGGGAGTTCATCAAGATCCTTCAGGAGATTCAAAAAAAATCGCTCTCGCTTGGGCCAAAGGCATCGGCAGCACGCGCGCAGGAGTGATCGAAACAACTTTCAAAGAAGAAACAGAAAGCAATCTCTTCTCCGAGCAAGCCGTCATCTGCGGTGGCATTAGCGCTCTTCTTCAACGCGGATTTGAAACACTCGTCGAAGCAGGTGTTCAACCGGAACTTGCCTACATCAGCACGCTCCACGAAATGAAACTCACCATGGACCTCATTCATCAATCAGGCATCAGCGGCATGCGTGCAGCCATCTCCGCAACGGCTAAATATGGGGATCTCACGGTTGGCCCGACCATCATCGATGACTCTGTGAAGAAAAAAATGAAGCGCGCCTTGCAAAAAATTAAGTCAGGAAAGTTTGCCCGAGAATGGCTCCAAGAATATCAGCACGGTTTAAAAAATTATCGCTCCCTTCTGAAGAAAGGAACAGAGCATCCCATAGAAGCTGTTGGCAAGCGCCTGCGAAAAATTATGAAAATATCATAGCGAAGCTGCTTGACGACGTCTCTTGAACCTTTCAACATTTCAATAAATCAACCTTTTAACTTCTTCTATGATCGACACCATCCAACAACAACTCGGCACTGAAGCCTCTTCTCTCTTGGATCACAAGTGCACCACGATTGATAAAAAATTACTTCACTTGCCCGGACCTGATTTTGTCGACCGCATTTTTTCTCACACCGATCGCAATCCTCGTGTCTTAGGAAATCTTCAACGGATGTATAGTCATGGCCGTCTCGGTGGCACTGGCTATATGTCGATCCTCCCTGTCGATCAAGGTGTGGAGCACTCGGCAGGAGCTAGCTTCGCTAAAAACCCGATCTATTTTGATCCAGAAAATATTGTCAAACTCGCCATCGAAGGGGGTTGTAATGCGGTCGCTTCAACTTTTGGCGTCCTTGGATCAGTAGCTCGCAAATATGCTCACCACATTCCGTTCCTTGTAAAACTCAATCACAATGAGCTCCTCACCTACCCTAACCAATTTAAAGAAATTATGTTTGGTGGCGTTGAAGAAGCTTACGACATGGGAGCAGCGGCTGTTGGCGCTACCATTTATTTTGGTTCTGAAGATTCAGGCCATGAAATTGTCGAAGTCGCAGAAGCCTTTCGCTATGCTCATCAGCTCGGTCTGGCCACAGTTCTGTGGTGCTACTTGCGCAATCCTGCTTTCAAGAAAGATAAAGATTATCATCTCTCTGCTGATCTCACGGGCCAGGCCAATCACCTTGGCGTGACGATCGAAGCTGACATCGTAAAACAAAAGCTACCGGAAAATAACGGTGGCTACAAAGCGCTCAATACCGGAAATTCCAGCTACGGTAAACTTGATGAGCGCATCTACACCCAATTGACAACTGATCATCCAATCGACCTCTGCCGCTACCAAGTAGCTAATGGTTACATGGGACGTGCTGGCCTCATCAATAGCGGAGGCGCTTCCGGCGAACATGATTTTGCGGAAGCAGTCCGAACTGCTGTTATCAACAAGCGCGCAGGTGGCACTGGCCTGATCTCCGGACGCAAAGCCTTCCAACGTCCAATGGAAGAGGGCATCAAGTTATTGCATGCGGTGCAAGATGTTTATCTTTGCAAAGAAGTGACGATTGCTTAGAAAAACTGCAATTAACCGCAAAGAACGCAAAGAGCGCAAAGAATTAAGAAATTTTTTGAAACTGATTTTTATCTTCTAGAGTCCAGCTCTAATCTGCTTTGGAACATCATTAAACATGTTCTAAGAAAACCAGTTTCTTTCTTTGTGTTCTTTGTGTTCTTTGCGTTCTTTGTGGTTAATTTTCTTCTTTTTTTCTTTTAGCTTTTGTGGTCTTTACGGTTAATTCTCTTTTTTCGATTCCTGTGTCTCATTCCGAAATTAAAAAGCGACTCACTTCTGTTTTTCAAAAACCTCTTGAAGAAGAGCCTCTAGGCGGCGCCTCACTCGCCCTTTATCATCGAGGAGAAAAAATTCTTTCATTGTGCGGTGGTTGGAAAGATGCTGCCTCCAAACAGCCCTGGGAAGCGGATACCATCACCTTAGTTTGGTCCGCAGGAAAAGGAATCGGAGTTGCCTGCTTACTTCACGCCTTGCAGGAAAAACAAATTTCTTTAGACAGGCATGTTGCTGAATTCTGGCCTGAGTTCGCGCAAGCGGGAAAAGAAAAGATCACGATCGCCCAACTCCTTTCTCATCGCGCGGGACTTGCTGCCTTGGATCAAAAAGGATTGTCACTTACCGACCACGAAGCCATTGTTCAAGCCCTCGCAGCGCAGGTTCCCAATTGGAACTACGACGGCAGTCACGGCTATGGCGCCCGCACCTTTGGATTTTTGATTGATGAATTGTTGCGTCGCATCACGGGCGTTTCATCGATGTCACATTATTGGTGCACTCAATTTGCAGATCCGCTAGAACTCGATCTTTGGTTTGGTATTCCTGAAGCATTTCTTTCTAAAACAGCTTCTGTCATCCCTCCCAAGACAGCGCCACTACCAAATGATTTTGGCACAGCCTATGCCGATCACTCCTCACTCACACGACGCGCCTTTATAGAACCAGGAGGAAACTTCTCAACGTTGGCAATGAACCAACCGGTCTTGCGCCAAGCTTCGATCATCTCCTCAGGTGCGATCAGCACCGCTGATGCCCTCGCGAAATTTTATTCGCTCCTCGCAACTCAAGATGATACTCGTCACTTCAACTCAACCACACGTCGCTGGATGGAAACGCCGCTGACTTCAGGATCAAGCTTAGATCGTGTTCTCATGGCTGAAACAACTTTTTCAGCAGGTTTCATGATGAATGGAAATTTAAATATTTTTCCGAGTCAACGCTCCTTCGGTCATCCAGGGGCTGGAGGGACTATCGCCTTTGCCATACCGGAACGCGAATTGGGATTTGCTTTCCTTCCTAACGCCATGCATCACGGCATTCTCTCAAGTCGTACACAGCGCTTTATTGAAGCGTTTGCAGAATAGTTTCTACTTCCGAGCAAGAGAGTTGAGCTGCTGTAGCAATCTGCTCTATAGGAATTCCAAGCCGATGCAGATTGTGGATCATCTCAGCTTTGCCCTCAGCTTTACCTTCAGCTTTACCTTCAGCAAATCTCCCGCTCAATAAAGTCTTCTCCGAGCGAACAGCATCCCAACGTTGATCATAAGCCATTAACTCAGCTTCATTATAAGAAGCAACCTCAAGCAGATGGAGAGCTTCTTTGATTGGCTCTGCGCCCAGCAAGCTAGGATCGACTTCTCGAGTTTCCTCGTCAATTTCTTTTAAAAAGCGGAGCCACAAAATCGCCAGTTTTTTTTGAGTTATTGTTGTCGGTTTGAGTTTAGGAAGTTCGATCAAGACAAGCTGAACATCATCTAA
>JAPLTJ010000054.1 GCA_026398175.1 Verrucomicrobiia bacterium
GATCGTTTGTCTCTGGTTACATGATGATAGCCTCTGGCCATGATAATCTCCTTGGTTTTGACACCTTAAAGATTACCATCATCATGTAGCCTTTCTATTTTTTTTCACGTGTTGCACTTCGCGGTTGAAAGGGCCATGTCTGTTGTGACATCACTTCGCTTTTACGAAAGCAAAACGAAAAATCCGCAGTCGCGGGATTCCAGGGTTCGCTGGAATGACGTTAGTTTTTTATGAAAATGAAAATTACGTTACTTACCTGCACCGATTTAGCAATTCAGTGAAGTGAATGATAGCAAAGACGAAAGCCTTTCGCCTTATTTCTTCGTATTCACGATGTAAGCCCCAATGATCGTCACGCAGCCGCCTGTAATCGCGATCCAGGAAGGAAGTTCTCCTAGCAGCAACCAGCCCAAAAGAATGGAAGTGATCGGCATGAAGAACATTGAGGTTGAAGCGCGCGCGACAGTAACTCGGGATAACGCAAACGTAAAGAGCGCATAGCAGATTGCTCCGGGAAGAATGCCGAGCAAGATCACGTTGAAGGTGGCGAGTAAGGGGACCTGCTGCACACGCGTTAACAAGCCATGGCCGAGAGGGAAAAGTGCTAATGTGCCGGCCCACATGGCCCACGAGACGACCTCGAGAGGGGCGTAATTTTTCACCATGTACTTAGTGAGAACACCGTAAACAGAGGCTGAGAGGACGGCTACAAAAACAAGAGAGGCGCCAAAAGAAAATTCGAGATGACCTTGTGCCCCGAGGCTCGTCACTGCCACGCCACCAAAAGCTATCAAGATGCCAATCCAGCGAACTCGGGAGAGTTTTTCATTCAGAAAAAAAGCAGCTCCGAGTGTATTTCCAATCGGGAGAAAAGCGCCAATGAGTGCCGCTGTTCCTGCTGTGATGGTCTGTTCGCCAAGATTGATACAAAAATTATAAATGGTAAATCCAGTGACCCCCATGACGATCAAAGCAAGCCAATGTTCGCGTCTAGGAAAACGTCCGCCTCGCGCGAGCCAAAATGGGAGGAGGGTCATCGAAGCAACTAAATAGCGGCCAAATGCTAATTGTCCTGGTGCGTAATAACGAATGGCGTAGCGAATCCCTACCCAAGCCCATCCCCAACCAATAATGGCAACTAAGAGACTTAAGAAAACGAGCCAAGAGGAAGGTAAACGGCGAAACATCAGAGCAGGTTACAGGTTGCAGGTTACAGGTTACAGGAAAAAATATGTGAAACGGATAGCAATTAAAAAAACCAACATTTTAATTAACAACATTGCTATCCGAAATAAAATTACTCAACAATCATAGTGAACGTCATTCCAGCAGACGCTGGAATCCAGCGGCTGTCTGTACAAATATTCAGAACTATTGAAGATTTAGTCGGCTGGTTTTTCTGAAAAAATAAAAAATGAGGAGCTCTATTTAGAGCGTGTCCGCTAAGCGCCAAAGGATCTTTTTAAGGGGATCCGAAGTCTAAAAAGATTTGGGCACAACAAGCGTAAAAAGCTGTTATGCCCAAAATTGATAGGTTATAATGAGGTATGAAGATCGAAACAACC
>JAPLTJ010000003.1 GCA_026398175.1 Verrucomicrobiia bacterium
CTATAAGACGCTGGAAGTTTGGTGTTGAGCAAGGCGGAAGAGTGCAGCGCTATGCGAACATAACGCCAGATCTGACAACGAAGCTCAGCGCCAAAATAACAAGTCAGATGGTCCAGTTATTTTAGGGAGATGGTATAAGATGGTTGGATGATCTCATCTTTGAGCCGGGTTCTTTCTACATTATGGATCGTGGTTACATCGACTTCAAAAGACTTTTTGGCATTGCTGAAGTTCAAGTTTTTTTTGTGACTCGTGCCAAGGACAACTTGCGTTTTACTCGTCACTACTCCACGCCAAACGATGATTCTACGGGCATTCGCAGCGATCAAGCAGGAAAATTAACTCTTCCAAAAGCTCGTGAAGATTATCCAAATCAGCTGCACAGAATTCGATTTCATGACGCTGAAAACAAACGCTATTTTGTCTTCCTCACAAACAATCTTCAGCTTCCCGCAGAAGTCATTGCCAAGCTCTACAAGATGCGTTGGGGTGTTGAGCTCTTCTTCAAATGGATAAAACAAAACTTACGAATTAAGCATTTTTATGGCAACAGTCTCAATGCGGTAAAAACTCAAATATGGATTGCCATTGCCGTTTATCTCATTATTGCTATCCTTCACAAGGATCTCAAACTGCCTGGAAGCTTGCACAAAAGTTTGCAACTTTTGAGCGTTCACCCATTTGAAAAGATTCCTATAGATCAACTGCTTGCAAAAAGAGACTTCAAAAATGACGAGGTGTCGGCTTGCAACCAGCTTATATTAAACGGCTTTTAACCGGACAGTTGTGACATTTAATTGCAAAAAAAAACATAAAAACAAAGCGTTATTGATTTCTACAGATACGCAGAAGAGCCGAAAGCTTTTGCGACAAAACACTTTTTGAACCATGCCGGATTTGAAATTCCTGATGAATTTGTTGTGGGATATGGCCTCGACTACCAGGAATATTATCGGAACCTTCCAGAAATTCGCGCTCTAAAGCCGTAAACCATCTCTGACAAAGCTACGTTGGTAGAGACAACTCTTCTCAAATTTTTAAGAAATTTGAGAAACTGCTGCGATCACTGCCTCCGCCGTCATGCCTAATTCAGTAAGCGCAATAGGACCTGGAGCACTTAACCCAAAACGATTGATCCCAAGACTCTTTCCATCGAGACCAACAAATTGGAACCAAGGTTGAGAAATTCCTGCCTCAATCGAAACACGCTTGCGACAAGCTTTTGGCAAGACCTCTTCTTGATAAGCTGCATCTTGGCGCAAGAAGCGTTCCATGCAGGGCATCGAAACAACACGAGTCCCCTCACCTAGTGTTTTAGCGGCTGCGAGAGCAAGTTGAAGTTCGCTTCCTGTTGCCATCACAATTGTCTCAAGATTTTTTGTCTCCTTGCGCGCAATGTAACCACCAAGCGCCACGCCTTGACGACGTGTCGCGACAGAAATCTCGCTGAGGTTTGGAAGATTTTGACGACAGAGCGCTAGAAGCGTTGGGCCATCGGTTCTCAAATAGGCAGCGGCAAAAGCGCCTGCCGTCTCTTCTGAATCACCAGGACGAATGACATCTAAGCCGGGAATTGCGCGCAATGCGGCGACTGTTTCTACCGGCTCATGCGTTGGACCATCTTCACCAACAGCAACCGAGTCATGAGTGAAAATATAAATCGTTGGCAAATTCGAAAGCGCTGCTAAGCGAATCGAAGGACGCGCATAATCACTAAAGACCAAGAACGTCGCACCACTTGGTTGGAATATTCCATCGTAAGCAATACCATTCATGATTGCTGCCATCGCATGCTCGCGAATACCAAAGTGAATGTTGCGACCAGCTGGATTTTCCCGAGTGAGATCACCAAGTCCTTCCAGATAGTTCATTGTTGATCCAAAAAGATCAGCACTGCCGGTCACTAAGAATGGCATTTTTTTAGCAATGGCATTTAAAACAACGCCGCCGGCTTTACGCGTAGCGATGGCTTCAGCTGGTGCAAACTCAGGAATAGCAGCAAGCAGGTCAGGAACTTTTTTATTCAAAGAATTGTCGAGGTCCTTTGCCATATCAGCATTAGCAGCACGCCATGCTTCATAAGTTTTTTCCCAAACTTCATAGGCTTTGACTTGCTCCTCTTGGTGCTGCTTGAAATAAGCGCGAACCTCAGGAGAAACAAAAAACTTTTCATCGGGCAGCCCTAACGCTTTGCGCGCAGCTTCCGTGTACTTCACGCCAGCTTCACCGTGAGCCTTGTTGGTTCCAGCAACTTCAGGAATACCTTTTCCAATTAACGTCCGAGAAACGATGAACTGTGGTTTGCCAACAGCGGCTTTCGCTTTGAGGAAGGCTGCTTCAACCTCCTCAAGATTCTGTCCATCGATTTCTTGCACTTCCCAACCATAGGCGCGATAGCGAGCAGCAGTATCATCGCTCTCGCTGACGGCGAGCATCGCATCAAGCGTCACGCGATTGGCATCATGAAAAAGAATAAGGTTATCGAGCCCAAGATGTCCTGCGAGCGAGGAAGCTTCCGCTGAAACTCCTTCTTGCAAACAACCATCACCTGCCAAACAAACGATGTGGTGATCTATGATGGCATGCTCCGCAGTATTAAAACGAGCCGCCGCCATACGCCCTGAAATGGCCAATCCCACAGCATTAGCAACACCTTGACCGAGCGGACCAGTCGTGGCCTCGACACCAGGAGTATGATGAAATTCAGGATGCCCTGGCGTCAAACTATGAAGCGCACGAAATTTTTTGAGATCCTCCAAAGAAATCGCAAAGCCAGCAAGATGCAGCCAGGAATAAAGAAACATACTTCCATGCCCCGCAGAAAGAACAAAGCGATCGCGATTAAGCCAACGTGGCTCCGCAGGATTGAGTTTCAATAGTTCTCCAAAAAGCACTGCTCCCAATTCTGCGGAACCAAGTGGAAGACCTAGATGTCCTGACTTACAGGTGGTGACAGCATCCATGGCAAGGCCACGAGCATCGCGAGCAGCTTGTTGAAGTATTGGTTTATTCATCTGAAAAAGTTAGCAGAGATCGAAACGATAGAAAAGATGATTTATAGAATAGTAGCAACAAAGGAAAATCCTTTAATAAATGCTTCAATTTCTTCAACGCTATCTCTCTTTAAAGGCGTATGTTTAAAATTACTCTCTTGAGCAATTTTAGATATCAGAGGCCACACTGGCACTGTATGTTTGGGATAGTTACCACCTTGATCGAGCGCTGGATCCCAATAGTCCTTTTTAAAAAAGATCATAGGGCTGTAGTAGCCATACTTACTTTTGGTGTAGTGATTTTGATAAGCCGCACGAAATATTTCCTCAAAGGTACCGGTACTTCCTGGCCCATAGATTAAGCCTTGCTTGGCAATAGCAATGAGTGTTTTTTCCCTCAACTCATAATTAAAAAAACTAGCAATATCTGTTGAAAAAATATTTTGTTGTTCAAATTGCCATGTAGAAATACTCAAGCTACGTCTCAAATTAATATCAGCTTGTAATGTTTGATTTCTTACATTCCAAGCAGCACTCAACCACAAAGGATCATTGGATGCATTTGCACCATCAACACAAAGCATGTCGACGGCTTTTTTTAATTCTTCATCAGGTAATGGGGCCAACCAAGCGCCAAGGTTAGCCGCTTCCATCAATCCATTACCACCTCCTGTTGCAATGAGAAAACCATCCCTCGTCAATTGACGACAAAGAGTAGCAACCTCAAAATATAAAGGCGAACTCCGTAACGCCCGATGACCTCCCATGAATGCTACAACCCCACGATGTTTAGGCTGTTTTTGATTTTCTAAATAAAAGTTGCTCTTGAATAAAATGATCATGCAGGCTGCTAGAAAAGTGTTCTTCAGTACTTAATGCCGTGACAGGCAATGCAAAAAAAGTTTTTTTATCATTGGCAATTTCTTGTGCATCGAGATAGATGCGCGAATAAAGCGTCTTTCTATAACTTTCCAAAGAGGCAGGTGAATATTCTGAAAAGAGCTCTTCGACCGTATAGAGGCCCTTTCGGTAAAGCTGATAAGATTTTCCAGGGATATCAGGAAAAACAAGCGCATGATGCTTCGTAAGGAGACTACCTAAGAGAGGACCAATATGACATCCTAAGAAGATAGCTGACTCTTGATGTCGTACAGCATGTGATAAGGCCGCCAGCTACTCATCATAAGGCTTTAAATCGATTGCAAAAAAATAACATTGCAACAATCGCGTGCGGTTAAAAGCCATTCTTGAAAATTGGCGTCAGTGACTCTTTTTTTGAAAATTGGTTTTTGAAGCGACGCCATATTTTCCAACTTAGTAACTCGTATCCGTCAACTTTGTCTTCCCTCGGAAGATCCAATAAACACTCGTTGTATAAGTCAGCACCATCGGAACACCAATCACAACGATGACGGAAAGTAACCCCAGCGTGTAATTCGTCGAAGAACAATTAAAAATTGTTAAGCTATTCTCAGGATTGGGTGAAGAAAGCACCATGTTGGGATAATAAGAAATTCCAAACGTCATCATGAGCAGAGCCATCATGAGGCAGGAGAAAAGAAAAGCTGCAAACTCTTTCCCAGCCTTGATCAGAAGCCAAACGTTAAGCAAGACAATCATATCAAGAGCGAGGACCACAAAAATAAGTGGTCGTGAAAAAACAACTTTAGCTAGGTAAGGAGAAACAAAAAGTGTTGAGATATTAAAAATGAAGTAACACCCAACAAAAAGCAGGATCAGCCTGAGCGCCCAACGTTTCACTTGTTCTTGCAATGCTCCCTCCGTTTTCATCGTTAGATAAATGGCACCATGCATCGCAAAGAGAAACACGACCGTGATTCCAAGAAAAACACTGTAAGGATTGAACAGACCCCAAAACGTTCCGGCAAATTCTCCACTGTCATCTAGAGGAATACCGCGCGTGATGTTGCCAAGCGCAACTCCGATGACAAAGGAGGAAAAAATACTTCCTACTGAAAATAAAACATCCCACGTCTGACGCCATATTGTTCCAGGTTCTTTGCTGCGAAATTCAATGGCCACCGCACGAAAAATCAGCGAGACCAAGAGCAACATGAAGGGCATATAAAATCCCGAGAAGACCGTCGCATAAGCCCCAGGAAAGGCTGCGAAGAGGGCCCCTCCTCCCACTACCAACCAAACTTCATTTCCATCCCAGACAGGCCCAATGGCATTAAGCAAAATCCGCCGATCGTGATCATTCTTCACAAAAAGATGCAGCGCTCCCACGCCCAAATCAAAACCATCGAGCACCGCATATCCGGTAAAAAGAATACCAACGAGGATAAACCAAATCGTGGTGTAGTAAGGAGCGATCGTTGCTACGCAGCTGTTCAAGAGATTTATGATCATAATTTTTTGCCAATATTACTGGAAAAATTTAAACCGCGAAATACGCAAAATAACACGAAAAAGAAAATTTATTTTAGCGAGTTTTAGCGAATTTAGTGGTTTCTTTTTTACGGTGAATTCTTTTCCGTCACACAGCGGCTCACGAAGAAGCCCGAGACTCATCTGTTCCTATCACAAGTTGAGAGAGGAATGATTTTTCGCCAGGTGCTGGTGCTTCTGGATCTTCTTCAGGATCATCTGGACCATGTTGAATTTTTAAATTGAGCAAGTAGATAAAAGCAAAAAAGAGAAGCGAGTAAATTGCAAAAAAGAGAAAGAGCGATCCCAGGACTTGATCCGAGGAAACCTTTCTAGAAAGAGCTTCTGAGGTTTTTAAAAGGTTATAAACAATCCATGGCTGCCGCCCCATCTCTGCGGTGAACCATCCTGCTTGATTGCAAATCTGTGGACCGAGCACCGAAAAAATCAGCAAGAAGAGCCAACAACGAATAAAAAAAGAATCGGCACGAAAGAGCCATCCTTTTATTAGCAGAAGGAGCGAGAGAAAAGCTCCTGCAAAAACCATGGATCCCACAATGACCATGAGATGATATGTTTGAAAGACAGCGCTAATTTGAGGCCAGTACCGAGGACGGAGCGCGGCTAACTCTTGAGATGATTTTCCAGGATTGCGAGCAGCAAGAAACTCATCAGAAGGAAGCTGGTCAAGTCCTGTAACTGGTTTTTCAAAATTATGAAACGCCAAGAAGCTGAGCAGTCCTGGAATTTGAAGTGAGTAAACTTTTTGTTGCTTTGTATCAACCACTCCAATGAGATTCATCGGCGTGTAAGGAACCGTATGATAGACTCCTTCCATCGAGGCCAACTTAATCGGTTGATTTTTGACCACGCCACGTGCTGTTGAATCTGCACTGATTGATTGGCAAAGAGAAGCCACCGCGGCAAAAATCACTGCTATTGTCATGGAAGCTTGAGCAAAAGTACGGTGCCGCCCCCGAATTAAGTAGTAGGCACTAATGCTGATGATGAGAAAAGCCCCCGTCAACCAAGTTGCAAAAATAACATGGGTGAGTCGCTGCATGGAAGAGGGATTGAAAACCATTCCCCAAAAACTATCGATCACCGCACGCACATGCCCGATATCTTCTGGTTGCAAAATATAGCTGGCTGGAAGCTGGGTATGAATTCCATTTTTAATCAACTCGAGATGATAGCCTGCTGGTGTCTGCATCCAAGAATTCGCAACCACAATCCAAATGGCGCTGAAATGAGAGCCGAGACAAACCATGCAGGTTGCAAAAAAGTGCATCTTCTTTCCCACTTTATCCCAACCAAATAAAAGAAGGGAAAGAAATCCAGCCTCGAGCATGAAAGCAAAAATTCCCTCTGCGGCTAAAGCACTCCCAAAAATATCGCCGACAAATCGAGAGTAGGTCGCCCAATTTGTTCCAAACTCAAACTCCATGACAATCCCTGTTGCTGTCCCAATAGAAAAAATCACCGCAAAGATGCGCGTCCAAAAATGAGCTAACCGATGGTAAAGACGGTTGCCCGTGACCAAATAAGTTCCTTCCATGAGAACTAGCGCCAAACCAAGCCCCATGGTCATTGGCGGGTAGATGTAGTGAAAGGCTACGGTAAAAGCAAATTGAATTCTTGCGAGTATTTCAACGTCCATTACCGAAGAGTAAAGCGTAAAGAGTAAAGAGTAAAGAGTCAGAAAATTTTTCTGCTATTTTTTATTTTCAAAAAGCACACTCTTTAAGATCCGAGTTTCGAAATATTGATTTTATTTACAATCTAAAAATACTCTTTACCCTTTACTCATTACTCATTACTCATTACTTCTTCTGTCCATCAAGTTGTCATCAAACAATAAAGGTCATTAACTTTAAAAATAATGATTCCCGAATATGCACTCTCCTCTTCCTAAAATTTACCTGGCGCGTCACGGCGAAACCATTTGGAGCCTTTCAGGACAACACACCGGAATGACGGATATTCCTCTCACCGATCATGGAAAAGCAGATGCCCTCCATCTTGGCAAGCGGCTTCATGGTCTGACGTTCGCTAAAGTTTTTTCAAGCCCTCTTCAGCGTGCCCTCAAGACCTGCGAGCTCGCTGGATTCGATTCGATGGTCATTCCTGATCCTCTGCTCGAAGAATGGAACTATGGTGACTACGAAGGCCTCACGACAACGCAAATTCAACAGACTCAACCCGACTGGTTTGTTTTTCGCGATGGTTGTCCTGGCGGAGAACTTCCTAAGCAAGTCGCTCAGCGCTGCGATCAGATGATTGAAAAAATGAAAGCGATCAATGGTGACATTCTCATTTTTGCTCATGCTCATATTTTAAGAATGCTCACCACACGCTGGCTAGGCCTCCCCGCCGAAGAAGGACGACTCTATTTTCTCAGCACAGCTAGCCTCAGCATCCTCGGCTACGAGCACAATCTTTCTGAACCGGTCATTAGATTGTGGAATGACACAAGTCATTTGGCCACCTAAGCGGCCAAAGTTGAGAAGAACTTTAGAAGCTGCCTCACAGCTTGATCAAAAAGAACTTTTCAGAATCGTTTTGCATTTTGTGTTAAAGTATTCAAGAATTTTTCCCCTCAACGCCTCAACCCATCAACTTTTCAACCTCTCAATTTTCTTATGAAAACTCCAATCACAGTAGCATACGGCGATGGCATTGGCCCCGAAATCATGGAGGCCACGCTCCACATCATTCAATCAGCAGGCGCGCAGCTTGACATGGAGTGCATTGAAATTGGAGAAAAAGTTTACTTGGCTGGAAATCCTGCTGGTATCGAGCCTTCAGCATGGGAGTCACTGCGCAGAACAAAAGTTTTTTTGAAAGCTCCGATCACCACGCCTCAAGGTGGTGGTTTCAAAAGCCTCAATGTCACAGCCCGCAAAGCCCTAGGCCTCTATGCTAACGTACGTCCTTGCGTGAGCTACGCACCGTTTGTTGCAACCAAACATCCCGTCATGGATGTCGTCATTGTTCGTGAAAATGAAGAAGATCTTTACGCCGGCATTGAGCATCGTCAATCGCAAGATGTTATTAGCTGCACCAAGCTCATCTCTCGTCCAGGAAGTGAAAAAATTATTCGTTACGCTTTTGAATATGCACGGGCCAACAATCGTAAAAAAGTCACCTGCTTCACCAAAGACAACATCATGAAGATGACCGATGGTCTCTTCCACAAAATCTTTGATGAAATCGCAGCGCAATATCCCGACATCGAAAACGAACATTGGATCGTTGATATAGGCGCCGCGAAGCTCGCAGACACGCCAGAGGCTTTCGATGTCGTCGTGCTTCCGAATCTTTATGGCGATATCCTTTCCGACGTAGCGGCTCAAATCGCAGGTTCTGTCGGCCTCGCAGGCTCATCGAATATCGGGGTCAATGCCGCGATGTTTGAAGCCATTCACGGCTCTGCCCCTCGTCGTGCTGGACAAAATCTCGCCAACCCATCTGGACTTTTCCTCGGAAGCATCTTGATGTTGCTTCACATCGGTCAAACTGAAGTCGCCGAGAAGGCCCACAACGCCTGGCTCTGTGCGATTGAAGATGGGATTCACACTTACGATATTTTCAAAGAAGGAGTCAGTAAACAAAAAGTCGGCACAAAGGAATTTGCTCAAGCGGTTGTCGATCGCCTTGGCAAAAAACCGCACCTCTTTAAACCAGCTTGTTACAAAAAAGGAGAAAACAATCTTGGCAAAGTTCTTCCTTATGTTCGGCCTACTGAAAAGCGGGAGCTTGTCGGCGTTGATATCTTTGTCGAGTTCACCAAAGGTTCTGCTGATGATCTCGGTGACATCTTGGTAAAATGCCAAGATGAGCACCTCAAACTCGAAATGATCGACAATCGTGGCATGGCTGTCTGGCCAAAAGGAATGCCTGGCATCTTCTGCTCTGATTCTTTCCGTGCTCGCTTCAAATTGCCTGATGGAACAGCCGGAACAGTTGATCATCGCGCCACCCTTGCACTCCTCGAACGCATCACAGCAGCTGGTATCGAATTCCTCAAAACAGAATTGCTTTACAACTTTGATGGCAAGCCAGGATTCACGCGTGGGCAAGGACAGTAACAGCAAAAGAGGTTGCAGATCGCAGGCACGAAATATTTTATGAGAGATCATACCAAATCGGGTGCTTTTCAATGAGCTGATGAAGCCGCTATTCTTATTCACAAAAATACAAAAAAAATTTCCCAAAGAAGAGGTTTGTGAACTGACTTCACAGTTAAAAAAGCTCTTTATTTTCTTATAAAATCAGTACATCTACCAAAATAACTTTTCCTAGAAAATTACCTGTAACCTGTAACCTGCAACCTGTAACCTGCTAGAATGCCCAAAGATCCTACTCTCAAAAAAATTCTTCTCATCGGCGCCGGTCCTATTGTCATTGGACAAGGATGTGAGTTTGATTATTCAGGAGTACAAGCTTGCAAAGCCTTGGCAGAAGAAGGCTACGAGGTCGTCCTGGTGAATTCTAATCCAGCGACAATCATGACGGATCCGGAGTTTGCTCAGCGAACTTACATCGAGCCGATCACTCCAGAGATCATCGAAAAAATTATTGAGCGAGAAAAGCCCGACTCATTACTTCCAACACTAGGAGGCCAAACGGCCCTCAATGTCTCCATGGAGCTAGTACGACGAGGCATCCTCAAAAAACATGGCGTTCGCCTTATCGGAGCCAATGCAGAAGCAATTCAGCGAGGAGAAGATCGTTCCCTTTTCAAAAAGTTAATGTTGGAGATTGGATTGGAAGTGGCCAACTCAAGAACAGCTCACACCATAGAAGAGGCATTAGTTGAAGCTGATAACATCGGAACTTACCCTTTAATCATTCGTCCTGCTTACACACTCGGCGGCGCTGGTGGTGGTATCGCTCGCAATCGTGAAGAACTTGAGACGATAGCACGTCATGGTCTCGATCTCTCTCCAACAAGCGAGGTCCTCATTGAAGAATCACTGCTGGGTTGGAAAGAATTTGAAGTGGAAGTCATTCGCGACTGTGCTGACAACTGCATCGTGATCTGTTCGATTGAGAACGTTGATCCGATGGGCGTTCATACTGGCGACTCGATCACGGTGGCTCCTATTCAAACGCTCACCGACAAAGAATATCAACGGATGCGCGATGCCTCTTTTGCTGTGATTCGCGCCGTTGGCGTAGAAACAGGAGGATCGAATATCCAATTTGCAGTTCATCCTAAGACAGGACGCATGATCGTCATCGAAATGAACCCCCGCGTCTCACGCTCTTCAGCACTCGCTTCCAAGGCGACGGGTTATCCCATTGCAAAAATTGCCGCTAAGCTTGCTGTCGGTTATCGCCTGGATGAACTCAAAAACGACATTACTCAAAACACCACCGCTTGCTTTGAACCAACGATCGATTATTGCGTTGTCAAAATTCCTCGCTTTACGTTTGAAAAATTTCCACTTGCTGATGCCACCCTCACCACGCAGATGAAAAGTGTTGGCGAAGTGATTGCGTTGGGTCGCACTTTTAAACAATCCCTTCAAAAAGCCCTGCGCTCCCTGGAAACAGGCCGCTTTGGCCTGGGCGCCGATGGTCGCGATGTAGAGCCTCGCCTTTCCGATGGAAGTTGGGATCTCCAAACCATCGAACAAAATTTGCGTGTTCCTTGCGCAGAGCGAATTTTTATGGTTCGCTACGCCTTCCTCGCTAACCTTTCTGTTGAAGAAATCCATGAATGGAGCGGCATTGATCCTTGGTTTCTCCATCACATTTTGGAATTGGTTCAAGAAGAACAAGAGTATCTCTCCCAGCCTGATCAAATTCCGCTACATCGTGCTAAAAAGTTAGGGTACTCGGATCATCAGCTCGCCTTCCTCACAGGCCGCCCAGAAGATGAGATCAGAGCGGAGCGAAAACTCAAAGGAATCGTTCCAACGTATCGCCTCGTTGACACCTGCGCTGCGGAGTTTGAGGCTTCGACACCTTACTACTATTCGACCTATGGCGAAGAAGATGAAACGCGCACTAGCGATAAAAAGAAAGTTTTGATTCTCGGGAGCGGTCCTAACCGCATCGGCCAAGGAATTGAATTCGATTACTGCTGCGTGCACGCCAGCTTTGCGCTGCAAGAGGCCGGCTATGAAACGATCATGGTCAATTCGAATCCGGAAACAGTTTCCACTGACTATGACAGCAGTGACAAACTCTACTTTGAACCACTGACTCTCGAAGATGTCCTCAACATCTATGAGCGCGAGCAATGCAATGCAGCCGTGGTGCAGTTTGGTGGACAGACTCCTTTGAACCTTGCTGCAGCGTTGCAAGCGCGTGGCGTCACCATTATTGGAACACAGCCGCAAGACATCGAGAAAGCAGAAGATCGCAAGCGCTTCTCGGCGATGATCAACAAACTAGGACTTCGACAAACGCTCGGAGAGACCGCAATCAACGAAACAGAGGCTGTCGCTATCGCGGAAAGAATTGGCTATCCTGTTTTAGTGAGACCCTCCTTTGTACTTGGTGGTCGCGCCATGGAAATTGTCTACGCAGAGTACGACCTCCGACGTTACATCAAAATAGCTGTTGCCATCAGCCCCGAGCGACCAGTGCTCATCGATCGCTTTTTAGAAGATGCTACTGAAGTTGATGTCGACTGCCTCGCAGATGGCCACCAGTGCGTCATTGGAGGGATCATGGAGCATATTGAAGAAGCTGGCATTCACAGCGGCGATAGCGCTTGCGTCATTCCACCCTTCTCACTCTCAACTTCTGTATTGGAAAAAATTCGCAGTGCAACAAAAGCGATGGCCCTGGAACTCAATGTCCGCGGTCTCATGAATGTCCAGTTTGCGGTAAAAGATGAAGAGGTTTATATTTTAGAAGTCAATCCTCGGGCTTCTCGCACCACTCCTTTTGTGAGCAAAGCCATCGGCGTTCCTCTTGCTAAGCTGGCAGCCAAGATCATGTCCGGTCAAACATTAGAAGCACTCGGTTTTACCAAGGAAGTAGCGCTCTCCCATTTTTGTGTCAAAGCACCGGTGATGCCTTTCATTAAATTTCCAGGTACCGATACGGTGCTCGGTCCTGAGATGCGCTCGACCGGCGAAGTCATGGGCCTCGACCATGACCTGGGACATGCTTATGCCAAAGCACAGATGGCGGCGCATCCTTCTCTGCCACTCAAAGGAAATCTTTTCGTCAGTGTTAAGGATTCTGATAAAAAAGCGATCATTCCGATTGTGCAAGAATTTATAGAATTAGGCTTCGATCTCTTTGCGACCCGTGGAACGGCTGCTGTCCTCCAAGAAGCGGGCATCAAAGTAACTCAGCTCAACAAACTGAGCGAAGGGCATCCCAATGTCCTCGACATGATCAAAGGAGGCTCGATGCACCTCTCCATCAATACCCCAACCGGCAAGCAACCACGCCGTGATGAAATCATCATTCGCAGCGCCGCCGTGGCTCATGGAGTTCCAACGATCACGGTTCTTCGCGCTGCCATTGCTAGCATTGCTGCCATTCGCAGCATGCAAGCTGGACCTTTTGAGGTTTGTAGCATCCAGGAATTTCATGCTTCGCTAAAGGAAAAAGGAGATTAACTGCAAAAAGAGAATGGCCACAAAGAGTACAAAGAAATCAAAGAAAAAATAAGATTTCATGATACTACTAACTTACAGCCCCTATATTGCACTACTGATCGGCATCATCACATTATGGCTGCCTGGTAAAAAAACAGGGTGTTGGAAATTCTTTTTATTACTGGCACTGCTGCTCAGTTTTTTCAGTGGCGCTGCCCATCTCATTGGGATTATCGCCATTGTTTTATTCTATGATTTCGTTCAGCAATACCACTCTGCGCTGCGACGAAAATATTTTTACTGGGGAGCCATCTTTGTTCTGGGCTTTGCATTTCAAATAGACAAGGTTCCCGGCTTTCAACCGTTGTGGGTCATCAAACAATTTCAATTCACCTCCGATGCGATCCCATTTAGTTTAGGTTTTAATTTAGGAAAAATTTCTACGGAACTGATTCTTCTTGGAGTGCTCTTGCCGCTTGCTTCCAATCAAAGCGACTGGAAACAACTATTGCGGCAAACGCTCCCACGATTGCCACTCGTGCTTGCATGCCTTTCTCTCCTCTCGATGGCACTTGGTTATATTCGATGGGAACCAAAACTCCCTTCTCATCTCCCGCTCTGGATGATGAGTAATTTATTTTTCTGCTGCGTTGCTGAAGAAGGTTTTTTTCGAGGATTCCTTCAACAATCATTGAGCAAGTATAGCCATCGCTCTGCGCCCCTCATCGCCATTCTTGTTTCAGCCCTCTTCTTTGGATTGGCTCACTACCAAGGCGGAATCTACTACATCCTTCTAGCAGCAATCGCCGGAATTTTTTATGGATGGATTTATCATGTCACCAAGCGGATTGAGGCCAGCATCATCACTCACTTTTTATTGAACTTAACGCACCTGCTGTTGTTCACCTATCCTGCATTGAATCGATAATAGACCTCTCAATCATGACTATTGCCAAACTCTACGAAGGCATACAATCTGTGCTCGCTTGACCAAGAGTCATTTCAAATATACATTATGATGTATGGATCGCACTCAAATTTACCTTACCTCTCATCAAACAGAAGCACTCTTGCAGCTTTCTCACACGTTGCACCAAGGGAAAAGTGAACTTATTCGTAGCGCTATTAACGAGTTTTTATCGCGCCGTACTGTTTCTAACAAACTCAAAAAATTACGCGCTGCACGTGGCCTGTGGAAGCATCGTAAAGATGTTTTAGATATTCAAAAATTACGTGCTACTTTTGATCGCTTTTAGTCTTATGGCTTACCTCATCGATACTGATATTCTCATCGATTATCTTCGAGATCACGCAAGTGCTGTGACAAGCATTGAAAACAATCTCAACGATCTTTATCTCTCAGTGATGAATGTCGCTGAACTCTATCAAGGCGTGCGCAATGACAAAGAACGTAAAAATTTAGCCTCGATGCTTTCTATTTTTACCATCTTGCCAATCACTCTTGAAATTGCCACACAGGGAGGAACCTACTCTTCCAAATATCGTGCAAGCCATGGCTCAGGACTTGCTGACTGCTTAATTGCAGCGACCGTCGACCTTCACGGTTTAACATTACGCACATTGAATGTGAAGCACTATCCAATGCTATAGGAAGTAGAAGTTCCTTATAAAAAAAATCACCATTGAAATTACTCTTACAACAACTACTCCCAGAGATCATCGAACTGCGTCATCACCTTCATGCGCATCCCGAGTTGGCTCATGAAGAGCACGAGACAGCTGCTTTAGTCGGCAAGACACTTAAAAAATTTGGTTATGAAGTGACTGAAGGAATTGGAGGGACAGGCGTCTCTGCTGTTTTAGATTCTGGCAAGCCGGGAAAAACCGTTGCACTGCGTGCCGACATGGATGCTCTTCCTATCCATGAAGAGACAGACTTAGCCCATCGCTCTACACGTGATGGAAAAATGCATGCCTGCGGGCACGATGGCCACACAGCGACGCTTTTAGCGGCTGCAGGAGCCTTGATGCAATGCAAGGATCAGTTCCAAGGAAAAATAAAATTCATTTTTCAACCTGCTGAAGAGACGGGAACTGGCGCAGCAGCGATGATTGAAGATGGCGTTTTAGAAAATCCTAAGGTCGATGCTATTTTCGGTTATCACAATTCTAGCAAATCTGACTTTGGTGTTTTCAAAACAAAAATGGATTGCCTCTTCGCATCACAAGATGTTTTTACGGTTGTGATCCATGGCAAAGGCGGTCATGCCGCCTACCCTCACTTGACGGTTGATCCAATCTACATTGGCAGCATGATCATTCAGGCACTGCAAGGAATCGTCAGTCGTTGTAGCGCTCCAGTAGAACCCGTTGTTCTTTCTGTCACCCAATTTCATGCGGGCAACACTCATAATGTGATTCCTTCCGAAGCAACATTTTAAGGGACTCTTCGAGCCATTACCCCTGCGAATCGAGCCATGCTTAAAGAAAAGTTAATTGAGATTACAACGAACATCGCCACTTCTTTTGGAGCAACAGTCACGATTAATTTTTCCTGCTCCTTTCCTCCCACCTTCAATCATCGTCAAGAAACTCAATTGTCTTATGACGTCGCAAAAAAAGTTTTAGGAGAAGAGCGTGTGGCTCTCCTGACTGAACCAGGCATGGCATCGGAAGATTTTTCTTACTATCTTGAAAAAATTCCAGGTTCCTATTTCTGGATGGGCATCGGTCCAAAAGAATATCACCCTCATCATTCTCGTTATGAATTCAATGATGCCATCATCCCGATTGCCGCTGAAATACTGGCTCAGGTGGCGATTGATTATTTGAATCAAAATTGAATCCTATTCTCGAGATTGTCTCTTCTTCCAGACAGCAGCAGCTGTTTTCATTCGTGTTAGCAAATAGTAAACGGTGTGGCTGCGGATCCTCACCAGCTCTGCGCCGACAATCTTAGGCACAAAATCTTGAGGGACCGCTTGCAACTCTTCCAGCGTTAATCCACTAAGTCCTTTGCAAAGAATGCTCGTCATAGCACGCGTCAAGGTCTGCACTTGCGGCCCCAGCTTAATGCGAAAGTGACAGCCTCCCGCTTCATCGACTTTCAGAAAAACGCCAACCGAATCGGTACATTCTTCGTCTTTGCGAATATCTTCTAAGTCAAAAATCTCTCCCTCGCGCGGCTCGTACTTCTTGGCTTGATCAGCATAAGCCACCAGCATCTCACGCCGCTCTATTTCAGGAAGCCCCTGCATGAGGGTGATAATGTCAGCTAATTTTTTTGGGTAAGACATAACAGACTAAAGGCTGAAGGCTGAGGGCTGAAGGTAAAAAAGCTAAAGTTAGAAGGCAGCACCACTATAATAGTTAACACAATAAATATTGGATTCAAAAAATCGTATGTTTGATTTCAAGCAATTACAGCCTTTAGTCTTTCGCCTTCAGCCTTCAGCCTTCAGTCTTTTTAAACCCGCTCAATCGGCGCTCCAACACGGTTTCCCCACTCGGTCCACGATCCATCATAATTGCGCACATTTTTAAATCCAAGGAGGTAGGTCAACACAAACCATGTGTGACTCGAGCGTTCACCAATGCGGCAGTAAGCGATGACATCATCGTCCGGTTTGAGACCAAGATCTTCTTGATAAATTGCACGAAGCTCTGCGGCTGATTTGAAAGTTGCATCTTCATTGACGGCCCGCTTCCAAGGAACACCATGAGCTCCTGGAATATGTCCTCCACGCAATACACCCTCTTGCGGATAGTCAGGCATGTGAGTCACCTCTCCAGAAAATTCACCAGGAGAACGGACATCTACCAAAGGAAGATGTTGTTGACTCTGTTTTAATGCATCTTCAAAAAATGCTCGGATCTCTTTATCGAGGCGCTTAGGAGGAACAGGATAATTGCTAGGAGAAAATTTTGGCACCTCGCGTGTCAAAGGCCGTCCTTGGCTAATCCAGAGATCGCGACCACCATTCATGATCTTAACATTAGTGTGCCCAAAAAGTCGGAACACCCAAAGCGCATAGCAAGACCACCAATTGGACTTATCTCCATAAAACACACACGTTGTTTCAGGAGTAATTCCATAGCGAGAACAGAGCGCCGCAAAATCACCAGGTTGGATGTAATCTCTTACGAGTTGATCTTGCAGGTCGCGTCGCCAATCGATGTGCACGGCTCCTGGCACATGCCCTGTATCGTAAAGCAAAATATCTTCGTTGCTCTCAATAATCCGAATCGATGGATCATTGACATGGGAGGCAACCCATTCTGTGGAAACAACAATCTCTGCGTGAACATAGTTAGAATCAGGAATCATCCAGGTAAGATAAAGTTGATCTCCTGAAAAACCAATCCTAAAAAAAGAAAAGACCCAGTTAATTACTGGGTCTCATCTTTTGTAACAAAAATTTTGAAATTTTTTTATCTCTTTTTCTTTAAGAGAGGAAGTCCTGTTCGAGCATTTTCAGAAATCTCGTACCCTTCAGGAAGACTATCGATAGCATCTTTCCCTGCTGCACCTGCGAAATAATAAAGAGTTACTTTCTGACCACCTCTCAGCTCTTGAAGGCGAGCATGGAGAAAATAGGACTTACCACTTTTTTTACTAATAGCGCTAAATGACATAGTTTTTTCTTGGTTGAAGTTAATGTTCTGTAAAATTAAACTAAATTAAACCGGCTTTTGAAAGAGTTACATAAGCACCACGTTTTGAAATGGTCTTCAAAGCACGCACATTAAGCTTGACGGCAACAAATTTCTTAAGCTCAGGAACCCAAATTCTTTTATTTTTTAAGTTAGGGCTGAAGTAACGAGCGGTAACAGCGGTAATATGCATACCGATACCTCCCTTTTTCTTAGCGAGACCTCTGCGGTGAATTTTTGAGCCGCGAGTTGGAACGGAACCGGTAATAGAGCATTTACGTGACATAAGATATGATGTGATAGTGCCTTGTTGACAAGGACTGGTCAAGAACTTTTCAAAAAAAATTACTTCTGAAGTATGATTCGTTGCTTTTCTAGCAGCTGAGCAATCCCAGTACGTCCATAGTCCAACATAGTTGTGAGTTGGCTATTATTAAAAACACTCTCTTCACCAGAAGCTTGGATTTCAATAAATTCGAGTGATTCATTCATGACCAAGTTAAGATCAACTTCTGCATCTTTATCTTCACTATAATCGAGATCAAGTAACACCTCAGACTGATGAATGCCGACGCTAACAGCAGCGACTAATTGTTTCATCGGATTAGTTGCGACTTGTTTGGTAGCGACTAAATGTTGACAAGCAAGCGCCATAGCCACGCTAGCACCAGTAATGGAGGCTGTACGTGTACCGCCATCGGCTTGAAGCACATCGCAATCGACCCACATCGTGCGAGGACCGAGAGCTTCTAAATTGATAGCAGCACGCAACGAACGTCCGATCAATCGTTGAATTTCAGTAGAGCGTCCGTCAACTTTTCCACGCGTGCTATCGCGTTGTTTTCGCGGAGAAGTCGAATAGGGCAACATAGAATACTCGGCTGTCATCCAACCTCCTGAAACATGTTGCTCCTTCATCCAACGAGGAACGCCAACCTCCACAGAAGCTGTGCAGATGACTTGAGTTTTACCAAAAGAAATCAAAACAGAACCCATTGCTTGAGGAGCAATGCCTGTTTGAATAGTGATATCGCGCAAGGCGTCGGGAAGGCGGTTTTGGAGTCGTGGCATAAGCAAGAGGTTACAGATTACAAGCGGCATGTTACAGGAAAATTTTTATTGTGAAGCACTACTTCGGCTGCTTCTCTCTTTTTTCCTGAAAAAGGAATAGCAATCATATCTGCAAAAGCACCGGCATTAAGCTCTCCTAGCTTTCCCTTCATTCCAAGGGCTTCTGCGGGGTTCAGTGTAACCATTTTTAAAATCTCTTCCGGAGCGAGCTCTGGTGCCGTCGCAGCAAAAAGTTGTATTTCCGAAAAAAGATTGAGCTCGTCATTGCTTGCGAGACTGTCAGTGCCTAGCAAAAGACGATATTTATTTTGTTGAAAAAATCTCCAATCAAACGGCGCGCGTTCAAAAAACCGATGCGTCTTGGGACAATGAATAATAAAAAAATCATTTCCACGTTGCGCAAGCAATTCGCGATCTTTGCTCGTGAGACAGTTCATATGGACGAGCAGTGCTCCGCGTGGCAGCAGATCATTGTTTAAGAGCGCTTGTAGAGGCGTTTGAAAACCACAATCACTCATGTCGCGTCCAAAACTTTTTAAAAAATTAAAGAGCACTCCACTCCCTTGCATGAACATTTCAAATTCCTCTTCTGACTCTGCAAGATGCGTGCAAAAAGGAATGTGATATTGTTGAGCAAGGTACGCAGAACCTCGGTAAAGCTCTTGGGATGTCGTTGGCGGAGCATGAGGTGAAATACCAACTTTTATTTTTTCACCACCATCACTCTCATTATTTTTGTTAAAAAAACTTTCTGCAATTAGCAACCCCTCTTTTCCTTGCTGAGGCCCACGAATGTCCATGACTTCAATCAGCTGCCAGAGACGCAGCGGAGACGCAGGAAGTTTTTCTAACAGTCCTGGAAAAGAAACGATGTTGGCAACAGAGGTGCAGCCCCATGAATAAAGTTCTTCCCAACCTTGCACCATTGCTGCGACAACATTTTCTTCTTGAAGCGAAAATTTTATTTTATTGAGGCCCTGAATCCATTTCGTGAAGCTAATTCCAGGCTGCAGCTGATTTCTCATCATCGTATAATCGAGATGACAATGAGCATTGATGAGACCTGGCATTAAAATAACATCGCCAAGATCGTGATAAATTGCAGAAGGAAATCGGCACTTCAAATCAGCATAATTTCCAACAGCAACAATCACTCCATTTTGCACGACCACTGCACCATTCTCGAGAAGCGGAGTGCTCATCGGCATGGCATAACGAGCTCGATAGAGTACAGGCTGAAGAAGCATGATATTTATTTTTCTTGCTTCACAATTTTACGAGCCTCGGCCACCAAGAGATTACAAGCCTCTCGGCAGAGGAGCGGTATTGTTTGTTCGTCTTGAAAAAATGTTGTCGTTTCTTGATCAGCAGTCACAGGCCAAAAAATTTTTCTGAGACAACCTTCATGACATGTTTTATTGATCAGCAACTGCGATTGATTATCACTCAACTTCTGAGTCACACGATACATGCCAGTCTGACGATCAAGCGTCTCTCGCAACGAAGTTATTTCTAACTTTTTTTGCAACCAAGCTCCATAAAGACTCAGCGCTGCGGGATAAAAAAAATCGAGCGCTAAAGCCATCTCTTCCACATTTCGCAGCTGCAGCAGCCAACTTCGACGCAAGTCGGGAGCGGTCTTCAACGGTCGATAGTTTCCCTTTTCATCATAGCGAGCAATCTCACGCGCAGCCTCAGGATACTGATAGAGCTTTAGTTTGCTCTCATCAACATTGCTATCTTCACGATGCCTCAAGGAAAAATTATTTCCTAATGCAACTTCGCCAATGAAGTTTTTTCCTTCAGTAAGAAGCTGTGCTAACAATTCCGAAGATGAAGAACAAAAGGACAAGCTCAAAGGAATTTATTTCACTTTGTCAGGATTAAAAGTCAGATAAGTCTCCATCCGATCTTTGAAATATTCATTCGTTTCTCGAGAAGGAAACATTGCAATAGCAGCATTCACAAAAGTAGTAATTGCTCCTTTTTTAGCTGCAATCTTGTCATCCATCTGCTCTAGGGCTTGACGCAATCCCCAACCGACACCATTGATCGTTTCCGTAGAAAGCACTCCCTCTCCTTTAAAATGAACATAGTCCATCAAGGCATACAATCCACGAGGATAGTCAGCAGTTGCTACCAGATAAAAATTCTCATTCACCATTTGCTTCAATACAGTCTTCTCACCCTCAGTAATGCCACTCTCTGTATCGATGGCTGCTTTCATTTTATCTAGCGACTCATCAAGTCGTGTCGCAATGCAACGTGCTTGCTCAATAATGAGGTATTTCTTCGCAAGTGTTTTTCTCAAGGACTTCAAACGATCACCGTTAAAGTCGGCAAAAAATTCTTCGCTGTTATTCCAAGGACAAGCTCGCAACATCCAGTCCTCAATAGGATAACCTTTGTCTTTCAAAGCTTGAGCAACGCGAGGCCAATCTTCTTGAAAATTTTTATCTTCATCCGCTGGATACCAAATGCATTGACCAATTCCAATCTGAGCATAATCAGCTTCCCAATCAGTAATGGACTGCTTCATGCCATGGGTAACTTTTCCCGGACGATCCCAGATACCACACTGATTTTGCCAAATCTTAATTCCGATCTCGAGGAGTTGATCATCCGTTAAGTCACTAGCTTGCGGCATCGGAAGCACAGGCCCAGGTTCTAGCAACACAGAAGTAAGGCCTTGGTTCTTAATAACAGATGCAAGGAGCATCGAAGAAAACGTCATTGCACCAAAAAGCACGCACCCAGCAATAAGAGTTTTTTTCATAGGCCCAAAACCTAAATCCCAATGCTTATTTTTTCAAGGAAATTATCATTAAAAAAACAGCAACAGCAAAACTTGGGCTAGAGCGTTTTAAATGAAGTTGCAGCCGATGCAGTGCCAGGAACGAGAAGCGCAGACCCGCAGTGTATATCTAATACTCGAGGACGCGAGCACCGGAGTGACGCCGCAATGCGCGGCTACAACTTTAGTGAAAATGCTCTAAACTGACTCAGGAATTCGCTAATACATGCGGCGTGGAGCCGCCGGATCGACTACCGAAGGCAGCCCCGTAGGGGGCGCCTCGTGGGCGCGAGCACTGGCAGAACACAGCTCTTCGCCGCAGCAGTACAATTAATGAGGTAGTTTAATGATGGTGCCTACGCTTGACGCGTAACTTCGCGAGAGATTTTTGCAACGAAGCCTGAACGGTCGCCAATTCTTCATGGCCCAGAGTGTGATCCCTCATCTCTTTTTCTGCACGTGCTACTGCCTCTTCAACGGCCTTCTCATCGATATCGGCCTCATGAATGGCCATGTCGGTCAAGACAGAAACTTTGTCAGGACGCACTTCAAGAAATCCTTCCCCAACCGCAAGCCGACTCTCTTTGCCATTTTGATAAATGCGCAGTTCGCCTGGTTGAAGTTGAGTCATGAGAGGAACGTGCTGCGGAAGAATGCCGAGCTCGCCTTCGACACCAGGCACGACAACTTGATCGACATCTGCTTCGTAAATACGTGCGTCAGGAGTAACGATTTCTAAGTGTAACGTGGCCATAAGAAAAATTTAGAAGTTCAGAAAAAACTTATTTCCTCACCTGATCAATGCCGCCCTTCATATAGAAATCAGCTTCATCAACATCGTCATGTTTTCCTTCTAAAATTTCTTTGAAGCCACGGATCGTCTCAGCAACTGGAACGTACTGTCCAGGTGTGCCAGTAAAGATTTCTGCAACGTGGAATGGTTGACTTAAGAAACGTTGGATCTTACGTGCGCGGTAGACGGTGAGCTTATCTTCTGGTGAAAGCTCATCCATACCAAGAATTGCAATAATATCTTGCAAGTCTTTATAACGCTGAAGAACTTTTTGAACACCGAGGGCAACATTGTAATGCTCTTCACCGACAACGTCAGGCGACAACGCCTTGGAAGTCGAAGCAAGTGGATCAACAGCAGGATAGATTCCAAGCTCAGCAATTGAACGCTCCAACACGATGGTCGAATCCAAGTGAGCAAAGGTATTTGCTGGAGCTGGATCAGTCAAGTCATCGGCAGGAACATAGACAGCTTGGAAGGAAGTGATGGAGCCCTTCTTCGTCGAGCTGATGCGCTCTTGAAGGTCACCCATTTCCGAAGTTAAGGTTGGCTGATAACCAACAGCACTCGGCGTACGACCAAGGAGTGCGGAAACTTCAGCACCTGCTTGAGAGAAACGGAAAATATTATCAATAAAGAGAAGCACGTCTTGATTCATCTCGTCACGGAAATATTCCGCCATCGAGAGAGCGCTCAAAGCCACACGGAGACGAGCTCCTGGAGGCTCATTCATCTGACCGTAAACAAGAGCAACTTTTGATTTTTCCAGTTTTTCTTGAACGATAACACCAGCCTCACTCATTTCGTGGTAGAGATCGTTTCCTTCACGGGTACGTTCACCCACACCAGCAAAAAGCGAATAACCACCGTGGCCTTTTGCAATATTGTTGATGAGCTCCATGATGACAACTGTCTTACCAACACCAGCACCACCAAAAGCACCAACTTTACCACCTTTGGTGAAAGGACAGATGAGATCGATAACTTTGATACCAGTCTCGAGAACTTCAGACTTGGTATTTTGATCAACCAGCTCTGGAGCAGCGCGATGAATCGGATAATATTTTGTCGCCGTGATTGGCCCACGCTCATCAACAGGCTCGCCTGTTACATTCATAATACGTCCAAGAATTCCCTCTCCTACTGGAACGGAGATAGGCTGACCAAGAGCCTTAACAGGCAATCCCCGCTGCAAACCTTCAGTCGAAGACATCGCAATAGCACGCACCCAATTTTCACCGAGCTGCTGTTGCACTTCGAGTGTAATTTTTGTAGTTACTCCTTCATAAACGCGCTCGACTTCGAGTGCCTCATAAATTTTTGGCAAAGGACCATTGCTGAGATCAAATTCAGCATCGATGACAGGGCCGATGATTTGAACGATTTTTCCGGTGTTGTTTGTAGACATAGTTGAAGTTAAAAGTTGAAGTTGAAAAGTCGTTGCAGCATTAAATGTTTAACCGCTAAATTCGCTAAAATTTGCTAAATAAAAATCTTTTTCGTGTTCTTTTGCGTATTTCGCGGTTGAGATTCTTTGTGTTCTTTGCGGCTAATTTTCTTAGCCCAAGGCCATCTGCGCTGTTGAGATTTCGAGAAGCTCCGTCGTAATACCAGCTTGACGAGCTTTGTTGTATTCCAAGGTCAGATCTTTCACGAGGCCCTTTGCGTTGTCGGTAGCTGCTTTCATTGCAACCATACGGGCACTCTGTTCCGAGGCACGTGAATCAAGGATCTTTTGGAAAATTTCAAAATGAAAATAGTAAGGCAAGATGGCATGAAGCACTTCTTGGGAAGAGGGCTCAAAAAGATATTCGCTAATGGATTGTTTCACCTCAGCAGAAGCGGGTCCAGCAGGAGCAGCGACTGACTCTGAATGATGAGGAAGCGGAATCGGAGCTGTTCCTTGAACTTTTTCAGCAGTGATGGGAAGCAATCCGAGATGAACTGGTTTTTGTACCAGCGTGTTCACAAACTGGGGATAGAGCACAGTGACTTTATCGACTTCACCAGAAAGAAACTTTTCCATGCAAAGCTTGGAAATAGGTTTCGTTTGCAAAAAAGTAGGATGATCCGGAAGGATGAAGTCAGCAATCATCTTGCGCCCTGTCCGCGCTAGGAAAGAAGCCCCTTTCTTACCGATGACCACAAACTCAGTGGCCTCCACATCGAGCTGAGAAGCATCACGCAGCACGTTAGTGTTGAGAGCACCGCAAAGTCCTTTGTCGGAAGTGATGAGGAGCACTAATGTTTTCTTCACCTCACGCACTTCTAAAAGAGGATGTTCTGTAGCATCGACGCGATCTCGCAAGGAAACAAGAACGTGATTGAGTACTTCCGAATAAGGACGCCCCGCAACAGCAGCTTGCTGTGCGCGTCGCATTTTCGAGGCAGCAACCATCTCCATCGCTTTCGTGATCTGAGCGGTGTTCTTAACCGACTTAATGCGTCGGCGAATGTCGCGAGTGTTGGGCATGCTAGGAAATTAAAAAAAGAAGTTACTACGAATTATCGTACAGAAGCTTTAAATTCATCGAGTGCGGCACCCAACTCTTTCTCGACATCTGCATCAATAGCTTTTTTAGCAAGGATCGAAGCCAAGATAGGGGCTTTACGTGTCGTTAGGAATTCTTCCATTTCGTTTTGATAAACTTTTACTTTATCCACTGGAGTCGCATCAAAATAACCTTTCTGCATCGCCCAGAGGATGGCCGATTGAAGCTCGACAGCAAGCGGACGGTATTGCGTCTGCTTAAAGAGTTCAACAATGCGTTGACCACGGTCCAATTGAGCTTTGGTGCGGGCATCAAGGTCGCTTCCAAATTGAGCAAAAGCCGCCAACTCGCGGAATTGAGCAAGATCACCTTTGAGTTTTCCAGCAACTTGTTTCATCGCTTTGATCTGAGCAGCAGAACCGACACGAGAAACAGAGAGACCAACTGAAATCGCAGGACGAATTCCTTGATAGAAAAGATCCGTCTCGAGATAAATCTGACCGTCGGTAATCGAAATCACATTCGTCGGAATGTAGGCAGAGACGTCACCAGCTTGAGTTTCAATAATCGGAAGCGCCGTGAGAGAGCCGTTACCAGCTTTTTCACTGAGGCGCGCAGAGCGCTCTAACAAGCGGCTGTGCAGATAAAAAACATCTCCAGGATAAGCCTCACGACCTGATGGACGCTTGAGCAAGAGAGAAATTTGACGATAGGCGACAGCATGTTTTGAAAGATCATCAAAAACAATCAATGCATCCATTCCGTGATCCATGAACCACTCACCCATCGCAGCTCCAGAAAACGGAGACAAGTATTGATCCGCAGCGGCATTGGAAGCAGTCGAGGCAAGAATGATCGTATATTTGAGAGCATCATTTTTTTCAAGCACACCAACAACACGAGCGATGTTAGCCACACGTTGTCCGATACCAACGTAAATAGAATACATCGGACGGAATGCAGGATCACCACTCTCTTCGCCAGCGCGATTGATGCGGGCTTGGTTAATGATCGTATCAATGGCAATCGTAGTCTTTCCTGTTGCACGATCTCCAATGATCAATTCGCGTTGACCACGCCCGACAGGAACCATCGCATCGATCGCCATGATACCAGTCTGCACGGGTTGAGTAACACCTTGACGTTTGATGATACCAGGAGCAATTTTTTCAACAGGGTAAAATTCAGTAGCCCCAACCTCTCCTTTTCCATCAATCGGACGACCTAAAGCATCTACAACACGACCGAGGAGCTGCTTGCCAACAGGAACCTGGAGGAGGCGGCCAGTCGTTGTCACTTCATCTCCTTCACTAATCTTGGTATAATCACCAAGGATGATCGCACCAACTTCAGTCTCTTCTAAGTTCAAGGCAATGCCATAAACATCACCTGGAAACTTTAACATTTCGTTGAGCATGACGCCGCTCAGGCCTTCGATGCGGGCGACACCATCACCAATTTCACGAACGGTGCCGACATTGCTTTTAGTAACGGTCGCATCGCGAAGGGCGCCAATTTTTTGTTCCAGGTCTTGTAGAAGAGTGCTCATTTGAGAATTGAAGTTAAAAGTTGAAGAGTTGAAAGATTGAAAAGAATATTAATTTTTTAATTGTTCGAGGCGTTTGAGGATCGTTCCATCCCAAACATCACTCCCCAGGCGAATCCGCGTGCCACCAATGAGAGAAGTGTTGATGGTCGTTGTTACCTCCATTTGAGGATCACGTGCTTTCAAAGCAGCAGTAATGATTGTTTGAGAAGCCTCGCTCAAAGCGACAGCACTTTCAATAAGCGCTGTGTGTTTTTGGATTTCTAAACGAACGAGACGGACAAATTCCTTCAAAATTTGAAATCCATGACGCGGTCTTGTTGCAACTAGAGCATCAGCCACATCAAGGCTGCGCTTAGCATCAAGGCGTCCTTCGACAAACGACGCGTCAAACAGACGACGTGCATGGCGTTGGGCTTCGCGAGGAATTTTCATGTGAGAATTTTAAAAGTGGAAAAAAATTAGGAAGCAAGCACTGCTGCTGCTGCTTTATTGAGTCGCTGTTGATCGTCAGCATTAAGAACTTTGCCAGCAACTTTTTCAGTGGTGGCTACGACCAAGCTGATCATATCGCGTTTCACTTCTTCAATCATCCGTTGACGATCGATGATAATGGCTTCTTTGGCATGAATAATAATGAGTTCAGCATCTTTGATAGCACGCTGAAGCTCCTTGTTCGTGGAAGCCTCTGCAGCTGCACGAGCCTCTTCAATGAGGGCCTTGCTGTCAGCATGAGCCTTACGTAAGACCTCCTCGTAACGCAACTCTGCTTCTGCAAGCTGTTTCTTAATCTTCTCAGCATTCAGTTGTCCTTCTTCAATACGGCGACGACGCTCTTCCAGCATATTAATCACGGAAGCAAAAGCAAAACGGCGCAACACCAAATAGACAATCAGAAAAAGGATTGTCTGAGCCAAAAACTTGGGCCAATCGACACCAAAGTTTTCAAAGAGTTCAGTCAAAATATGCATGGGAAAAAATAAGTCAGTTTGCGGCGATACGATTCAAATCAGAAACTTTCTTCAAAATTCGCTGATGCCAAGAAGTACCAGGAACCTCGCAGCGCAGACGCTGAGCGTATATTAATACGTGAAGCGGAAAGCACCGGAGTGACGCCGTAATTCTTGAGCATCAGTAAAATTTTCAGGGAAGTTTTATTGATTGCTAAAGGCACGAATCAGGGCGTAAATCGCGATGGACTCTGCGAGCGCCATACCGATAATAGCAAGTGTAAGAACACGACCGAAAGCGCCTGGATTGCGGCCAACGGATTCAACTGCTTTTGCGCCGATCATGCCGATACCGAGAGCAGCACCTGCTCCAGCAATAGCGAGGGTAAAGCTACCAGTGATGCCAGGAGCGGCAACTGCTTGAGCAATCATTGTAGGAATAATCATAATTTTAGAATTTAGGATGGATGTTTAATGTGATGTTGGTTCGTTCTTGCTTGCACGCTTGGCACAATCCCAAGAACAAAAATGATAGTCTAGTGCTGCTCTGCCTCCTCCTCGTCGTGGCTCGTTGATAGGTTCAGATAAACAGCGCAGAGAAGCGCAAAGACAAAAGCTTGCAGAACTCCAATGAGAAGCTCGAGAAAATAAAACGGAATCGGAAGCAAAACACTCGAGAGATGTGCAAGCCAATCAGGAAAATGAAGCGTATGGCCCAGGGACATCATCGTGGTCAACAAATTTTCTCCTGCAAAAACGTTACCAAACAAACGTAACGAGAGAGAAACAGGACGAATGAGAATGGAGACGACTTCAATGATCCCGACAAAAAAGAAAATTGGCATCAGGGCAACGGCCATAAAACCTTTGACTCCTCCCTTAACTCCAAAAAGGTGTTTCAAGAAAAATACCAATCCCACTTCCCTCAAAGTCCAAACTATCCAAAAAGCCATGAAGACAATGGCCAAACCGATGGTCGTATTCATGTCGGCAGTTGTCGGACGAAGGAGTGGAATTAATTCGCCATGCTCTTTCCATCCTATAGAACCTACCCCAGGAAGTAATCCAAACCAATTGGCCGCTACGATGTAGAGAAAGAGAGTCGCCAGGAGACTGAACGATTTAGCAATCATGTGATGCCCTACGATCCCTTCAAAAAATTCATACAATCCCTCCACAATCAATTCGAAAAAATTCTGGGCTTTTCCTGGAATCAACTCCATACGGCGCGTGGCACGTTGAGCCCATGTAACGAGCAGCACCACAAGAATCATTGAGACCAAAATCGAATTGGTCATCGAAGAGAGCAGCCCAAAAAGCCCGTGAAGCTTCGCCAGGATCGGCTCTGCTTCAATGGGAACAGTGGTAGCTAGAGTGAAAAGTAACATTTTAAATCGCAAAAAATTTCTCCGTTAAAAATCTAAAAATCATCTGAGGCGTTGATCATTTTCTATCTCAGTCGCCCAAAGAACCAGATTGGCTATCAGTGACCTTACTCAAAGTTAAGATATCTTGATTTCAGATTGAAAACGGGAGCGATATAATAAACTTGCTTTCTTACTAAATTGCAAGCTGATTTTTTAAAAAAAATCTCTTTCCAAAATCACTTCTTTCACCGCAAACTACAACTTATGCGTTCTTCAAAAATTTTCATTCTTGCCGGTGTTGCTTTTCTTATCTTTGGTTCAGCCGCCTTGTGCGCTTATCTGCTTTTCGTCAAACCGTATTCCTCTTTTCATCTTTTTCGCTCCAAACAAGCAGCCGTCAAAGCTGTTCCTGCTCCAGATCAAGGAGAGACCGCCTTTAACTCAGCGCTAACTCTTCAAAATTCAGGAAAATCGGAAGAGGCCATCACAGCCTGGAAAGCCTGGTTACAAGCCTATCCCGGGAGCAAGAAAACATCAGAGGGGCTCAGCAATCTTGGAAAAGCCAACCTCGATCTACTTCGTTCTCCTAGCGTCGCAGGAGGCAAGGAAAGTTACCTGGTTGTTAAAGGCGACTCGTTAGACCGCATTGCCAACAAGAAAAAATCAAATGCCGAGTTGATCCAGCAAGTCAACTCCCTCCCCAACATTAATCTTCAAATTGGACAAGAACTCTTCATCCCTCAACTTCAAATGACCATCGTTCTTGATCGTGCTAAGAAATTACTGACACTCCAGAATGGCGATCAATTTTTTAAAAGCTACTCCTTGCTTTCTACACCACCTGCCACCGCTAAAGAAACAACAACGCTCATCGTGGATAAGGTTGCCATCACTACCAATAAACGTGTTGCTTTTGGAGATAAAAAATATCCTGCAAGTGAAAGGATCATCATCCTTCGCTCCTGCGGCAACATCGTTACTGCACCTGCTGAAGCCGCATCAGCAGCTCCTGCCACGGCCGATGGAACTAATGCAGCTGCTGCCACACCTGCAGCAATGCCTCCTGGTTTTGTGATTTCCACATCAGACATGAGTGAAATTTTTCCTCTCGTTAACAAAGCAGCTTCGGTTACGGTAAAGTAGAAAAAAGACAAACCGCGAAAGACGCGAAAGAACGCGAAAAAGGCTTTTTTATTTAGCGAGTTTAGCGGTTAAATATTTCATGCGACAACAATTCTTCAACTTCAACTTTTAACTTTAACTTTAATGACCATCCAACCCCTCGATTTTGAACAGCCACTGATTGATTTAGAAAAGGGCCTAACCGAACTGACTTCCAACTCCCCTTCTGATCACAAAAAAATCGAAGATATTCGCGAGCAATTAGCATTGATGCGCACAGATCTCTACAAGAATCTCACTCCTTGGCAACGCATCCAAATCGCACGCCATCCAGCACGCCCCTACGCTCTCGACTACATAGAAGAGTGCTTCACTGATTTTATCGAGCTTCATGGAGACCGGCTCTTCGGGGATGATCAAGCAATGCCAGCAGGGCTAGCTAAAATCGGCAATCATCATTGTGTGGTCTTAATGCAGCAAAAAGGCCGCAGTGTGAAAGAAAACATCAAACGGACTTTTGGAAGCCCTCACCCCGAAGGTTATCGAAAGGCCCTTCGTCTCATGCGCATGGCTGAAAAATTTTCTCTTCCCGTTATCGCTTTTATTGACACTCCTGGCGCTTATCCTGGCATCGGCGCTGAAGAGCGTCACATTGCAGAAGCCATTGCAGTCAACCTGCGAGAAATGATGCTTTTAAAAACGCCCATCCTCTCCGTCATTATCGGCGAAGGAGGAAGCGGAGGAGCCCTTGGCATCGGGGTTGCCGACCGAGTCATTATAATGGAAAATTCTTACTACTCGGTCATCAGCCCTGAAGGTTGCGCCGCGATTCTCTGGAAACATCGCAACCACCGCGCAGAAGCTGCTGACGCCTTGAAGCTGACAGCAGCTGATCTCAGTGAATTTGAATTGATCGATGGCGTCATTCCAGAACCGATGGGAGGAGCACATCGTGATCCTAAGGCAGCAATGGCGACCATGACTCAAACCATTCTCTCCACCTTGGAAGAACTTTCTAAAATTCCCATCGACAAACTCCTGCACCAACGCTACGCCAAGTTCCGCAAGATGGGCGTCTTTGCGGCTTAAAAAAGTTATTCCCACCGGGACGGCGGGAGCACCGCCATCTCACTCTGTGAGTCTTTAGTTGGATCAGGATGAAAAACCAACGTGATCTCTCCACGCACATTTCCTTTCTTGAAATGATCCAGTACGTCTTGCGGTCTCCCATGACGATATTCTTCAAATTTTTTACTCAGCTCGCGAGCCACGCAGAGCCTTGATTCAGGGAGGAGCTTCACAAAATCTTCTAGCGTCTTAAGCAAACGATGAGGCGATTCAAAATAGATAGTGGTCACGTGCCGTTCTGCGGCCTCCTTTAATTCAGCCCGACGTCGCGATCCCGAGGCTGGAAGAAAACCGCCAAAATAAAACGGAACAGGAGGCAATCCGCTTCCCACGAGCGCTGTAACTACAGCTGATGGTCCAGGCAACACCGTATATTCTATCTGCCCCTCAATGCACGCCGCAATCAAGCGATAGCCAGGATCGCTAATCGATGGAGTCCCTGCATCCGTGACCAATGCCACATGCTTTCCAGAACGAAGCTCTTGCAGTAAGCGTGGAAGGCGCTCTCGCTCGTTGTGCTCATGAAAACTGATCAGCTGCTTTTTGATTCCAAGATGATTGAGCAACTGCTCCGCCCGCCGCGTGTCTTCAGCAACAACCACATCACATTCTCGCAGCACGAGCTCCACTCGATGTGAGAGATCGCCGAGATTTCCGATGGGAGTGGGAAGAATCGATAACATGGAAAAAGGCTACAGGCTGCAGGCTGCAGGCTACAGAAAAAAATTCACACAAGTGAAGTGCCTCATCAACAAGCTGAGAGTGTGTTTTAAATTCGCTGAGGCAAATACGTACGGCGTGGTAGCCGTCGGATCGACTGCCAGAAGGCAGCCTCAAAGAGGCGAGCCTCGCGGGAGCGAGCGAGTTGCATACAGGACAAGGAACGGCGGCGCACAGCGGCTGAGTGTTACAGGAAAATTGAATTAGAGATTCGTTGAAGCTAGTGAAGTACAAGGCGCAGGAGTTTTCGTGCTGAGCAAGGAGGAGAAGCGAAGCGCTATCTTAAACATAGCGCGAGCGCACGACGACAACGCTCAGCGCGAAAAGAACAAGCCTTTACCAGCCTTCTGATACTTTGCCGACTAACCTCTCCGCCATTCTCTGCGCTGCAATCGGATAATTAATATTCTGATCAGTCACCAAATCAGAATTATAGCTGTCAGAGTTGACAAAGAACGGCGTACGGCCTTCTGCCACTCCTTTACAAAGAATAGCACCAGTCACACGATCTTTGACAATGTACTCAACCATCAATACAAGATCAAATTCGGAGGTTTGAAGAACGTTGCTTCCATAAACACGCATCGGTTGCCGCTGAAGATTGATAATGGTTCCGGTTAAGATGGCATCAGCACGATCGGATGTCTCAATGCGATAAGTCCCATCTTGCTGAAATTGCTTCACGACAGCATCGGCTGTCTGCGCTTCCAAGCGAGGCACAACGGTCCTATTTTGAAACGTCGTTACCGCAATCGTATTAACACGTCGCATGCTAGAGGGCTTGATTTCACCAAGCGTGTAGCCGCATCCGGAAAGAAAAAGAACAGAGAGTAATAAAAGAGTTAAAAAAAATATTTTCATGAGTGAGGCGATCCGCTGTTTTTAGTGACTCGTTGTTGCTGAATTTTGCGCCGGAACAGCAACAGGTTCTACCGTTGGCACTGTTTGAACTTCTTTAATATCCGTCTTCATTTCAGGAGGAGACATCTGCAGGTCTTTTCCTTTGATCAGATTTTTGGAAGGGCCATCGTAATTCGCCAGGCTTGTCGTCTCTACCTGAGCTTGCAGCTTGCGTCGAAAAGCGAGTTGCCCTCCGCTCAATGCCTTCTGTTGTCCAGAACGCAACGCATCTTCACCCACTAAATCTTTTAACTCTGCTAACCGGGTTTTTGCATCAGATGCTTCTGGCGTCTGCCCAAACTTACGAATCACTTCATTGTAGTAAATTGCAGATGATTGATAATTTTTTGAAAAATCGTAAAACCGCGCGATCCGCATGATATCTTCACTTTCGCGGTGGACCATCGATTTCATATTGTCGTTAGCTTGAAAGGATTTTTCGTCGTTGGGATATTGAACCAAGAAATCTTCAAAATTATTTTGAGACTCCTTAAGCGCAGAAAGATCTTGCGATTTTCCCGCCATCCCAACTCTCATGTAGACATAACCAATTTGATAGAGCGCCGTGTTAGTAATGGAGCTATTGGGATATTTGTCGATTAATTTTTGATAAGCTGCTGTTGCTTCATTTCCTTTTCCCTGACGTTCGAGAGAGAGCCCTAAATTAAATTGAACGAGTGGTGCATATCTGCTGTAGGGGGCTGCAGCGAGAATAGCCGCATACATCTCCTCTGCTTTTTCCATCGAAGGATATGCCGGAATACCAAAAACCTTAACCTTCCTCCCCTTCAAATAGGCATTAGCAATGATGACCTGCTCGGCAACAGCATTTTCAAAATGAGAAGTGTCAGGATATTTGTTTAAAAGTTTTGTGTACTCTCTAAAGCTCCCTTCAAAATCTCCGCTCTTTTGAAGAAGCTGTGCTATTTGAAATTGAGCCTCCGCAGCATTTTTTGAAAAAGGGTAGGCTCGTACGAGTTGACGATATTGTTGAATAGCTTCCTCTGTTTTTCCAGAAGCCGCCGTTTCTTGAGCAGCAGAAAATTCCGAAGCCGCCGGCAAAGCAGCTTCTGGAGCCGCTTGAAGGACCACTCCACAGAACAACAAAACTCCTAACAATAATTTTTGAAAATCTGAGAAAAAAACATTCATAACGAGATTCTGTCCAAGATAAACTAATTTTTAAAATGAATATTTATTTTTGTTTTGATGACCGACTCGACTACAGAAAAGTAACGAGCAATGAGTAACGGGCAACGAGTTTATTTTGTGCCTTCGGCAAATACGAACTAAAAGAACAGTATCAGCACGCATTAATTTTACTAAGAATACTATTTCTCCTGTTTATATTCACACGTTACTCATTACTTGTTACCCATTACTTTGCCTGTACATCCAGTTATTATCAAGCAATGAAGGCCATTAATTTTGAAAATAACGATTCTCTAACAGCGCACTAACAGGGATAACAAAGCACCAAAAAACAAAACTTGATCAGCCGCAAGAGCAGCAACTTCATAACCCCAACGCCGCCCTATCATCGGAAGGAGCATTAATCCAACGAGACTCCAGCAGAGAGCTTTCAGGATTGAAGGAAATGGAAAAACAAAAAGAATTAAAAATAACGACAGCCACAAAACTGATCGCGGAGAAAAAAATATTTTTGGAGCCAATGGTAAAACTAGATTTCTTTCCAAACTCGCTTCTGGCGATAACCGAGCCTCTTGGGAAGAGGCGAGATGCCTCTCATCAGAGAGCCCAGAAGGCGAGCAGTCGGGCAGACTGCGAGGCCAAGTGCCAGGAGCCTCCGGCGCACAGCGGCTGAGTGTATAGTTAACACTCGATGACGCGAGCACCGGAGCGACGCCGCAATTCGCGTCAGAAGTAGAGTTTCGAAAGAAATCTATCCGCTCCATCCGAGCAATCAACGTGCAGTTGATCAAAGCAACTGCTGCAAAAGCCATCATCCATGGCAAAAGCAACCAAGGTCGATCACCTTGAACTAGCGCTACAAAAGCACATCCAAGTGAAAAAATAATGGAAATGACAATTTCTCTCCCCTTCAACCAACGCCCTCTTCGCAGAAAAAAATGATTGAGCAGAAGATAACTCAACGTGATCACTGCCAATCCCATTCCAGCTATCAAGAGCCTTAATCCGAGATGCCATAACAGCAAAACATTAGCAAACGAGGCCAGCACAAGAAAACTTCCTAATAGCAAACGATGAGACCTGACATAATGATGCCGCGGCGCTTTGTTGGAAAAAAAACCTGCCGTGGAACGAAGATCTACCATGGCGTCCAGCCAGTGGTCGATGACATATACAATCCAAATAGAAATCGCTAAAAAAGCTCTTTCTTCCCATCGCAAAGTAACGGTAGCCGTGCGAGCAAAAACCTCTTGCCATGCTAGAGCGATCAAAACGACATCAAGCGAAAGAAGATTCAGCCAGCGAAAAAAAGAAAGAAATAAGCCAACGTCTAGAAACCTCACGAGAATTAGTTTTACAAGTTTTGTATTCCAAAAAGTTTAATGCTGCTTCGCAGCTGTTTATAGGTTCATGGGTTTAAAATACACTTCCAACCTAAATTTATAAACGGCCCTTTCAACCGCGAAGTGCAACACGTGAAAAAAAATAGAAAGGCTACATGATGATGGTAATCTTTAAGGTGTCAAAACCAAGGAGATTATCATGGCCAGAGGCTATCATCATGTAACCAGAGACAAACGATCTC